>NZ_JBLYNS010000104.1:0-19031 GCF_049310205.1 Endozoicomonas sp. ALC013
ATCATTAAGTAACAGGCAGACCGAATAGTCAGCGCCTAAACATCAATCGACGAATCAGCAAGGTCAGCAAGTAAGCTGGAACAAGCAACATAGCTCCGGTCAGAAACAACGCAACAGGCACGGGAACATGAAAATAGGTAAATACAAAGGCAATACTATACACAGCACCCACAATACTCAGGCTCAATGGCGCATTATCTGGCCCGGAAAGGGTATTAATCAGCAGAACTTCAGCGGCCAGAATCACCATAATCAGGGGGATGCCCCACCCTGTCACCCACTTTTTCAAGAGTCTACATCCTCAAATAACAGAATATTGGCAATCCACAGGTTCCTCCCCAAGGCCAGAAGATAACCCGTCGTTAAACCGTCAACAAATACCAGCCGTTCTCATTAAAGAGGCTCAATCTATCGTCAACAGCTACAAATATAAAGAGAAGGATTCAGTTGTGCAGTACCTTCATGGAGGAAGTAATGTTGTTTTCCACCCGATTTTCAGGCCTGACCTTTTGTGCCATTCTGGCACTGGCATTCATACCCAGCGCACTGGTAACCGCAGCCCCCCCGCCATATCAACATCCATGCCAGGCAGGTGACCGTTATCTCTTTGGCCTGCAGGAAAGGGTTGACCAGATCGATGAATTTTCCACCCGGATCAATGCGTTGATTGACTCCGGCTCCACCCTCTCCTCCATGGATGCCAGAGACATCAAAATCAGGAAGCACACCAACGGCTCACTATGGGTACACTTTAAGGTTCCTACCACCAGCGACAAACGCAAACTGGTAAAAATGACCAAACCCCTGAAGCGCTTCGCCCGGGTGCAAACCCACCATGGAACCCCACAAAAACGTCCAGTAATTGAAGCAACCATACGTCTTGGTCCGGTCGAAACCCGCACCGACTTCAGCCTGACCTCTCGCTCCCGGTTTAGAAACCAGATCCTGCTGGGTACCAATACCCTGAAGAACCTGGCGATCATTGATATATCAAGAGAGTTTCTTCTGAAAAACAACTGCCAGCAGGTCAGCCGTTACCCTTGACGGTAGATGACCTGTGCCTATTAGAAGGCATGTGTCTGGCCAGAACAGCCAGCGCCATCAAGGCAACAAAATACACCGCATTCGCCGGGATCTGGAGATTAAAGTCTACGGATGAGTGAATCATAATCGCCAACATCCCCATAAACGACGAGAACCCCATACCAATCATCAGTCGGCTGCGACGCAGCTTCATCGCCTGAACCGCCTGCCAGGATGACCAGACCACCATCAACGCTAATATCAGAAATACTGGAACGCCAAACTCCAGGGGAAACTGTAGAAAATCATTATGGGCGAGATCATAAAAGCCTTTCCAGCTACCATCGTGATAAGCAGGCAGTGCTGTATAAAAGCTACCTGCACCAGAGCCTGTCAGTGAATAATCACTGATTGCTCCCAAAGTAACCTCAGACACATTGGGACGGGTCTCCCGCTCCAGAGAGGTTTGCTCAATACGCTCCATCACCTTTTCAAGGCCAAACCACTGGCTGAGAATAGCCGTATCAATCAACAGCAGGCTGACAAAAAGAACGATCATCCCACGGCTGAGCTGTTTACGACAGATAACGAACAGAAGTCCGGTCACCAGCAAACTGGAAAAAAAAGCAGTATTTCCCATGCGGGAACGGGAAAGCACCAGGCCAATCACCATAATGGCCAACCCGGTACGAAGTATGACCTTGTTACTCATCAGCATGTGCAGAGTCTGGCGAAGCCACTCCTGCCAGCTGCCCGCTTTTCTATCGTTCAACTGGGCAATCAGTAACCCCATACCAAAGGCCAGTGTCATCTCCATACACCCGGCAAAACTGTTCCTGTTAACATAAGTGCCGGTAGCAACACCAAAGTAAGATGGTTTCTCACCGAACAGCAGCACTTCTACCCCTGACAGCGTACTCAGCGAACCAAACACAGCCTGAAAAATTCCGGAGACCACAAAGGCCCAGGCAAACCAGCGTAATTTATCAGGCCGGTCCACCAGCAGCAGGCAGAGACAAAAAAACAGGTAGTAGGCCATGGTCAACAGAGCACTGACCATCGTATCGTGAGGAGAAATCGACAGCGTCATCCACTGGGGTGTTACCAGCCCCAGCGTCTCTGCAGCAGAGGAATGAAGGTTCCATGAGAAAGGAGAAAGCAGCTGGACCCACGCAGCCGACATGGGCAACTGTTGGACAAACAACCAGCCAATAACGCCAGTAAAACCGGCATGCAACCATTTTACCTGACGGAAAGACGCTGTGGTTTCCAGCCGGTTAAGGGCATAGCCCAATACCCAGAATAGACTGAGTACAGCAATCAGCAATATCAGAATCGCCCGCGCCCATGGTGGATTACTGCCCATCGGCAGGGGCAACCAGAAAACGATGGCCAGCAAAGGCCAGAACAAACACTGCCTATACGTCATTGTTATTTTATTCTTAAACCATGAAAAAGCGTTGAACCACTAAGTAAGAGCCATGATAATTACTCCTGTATTATCGGCACTTTCGCCCTCCTTACTATTAACTCTTCTCTCAAACCTCACACCTTGTAAACCACTACTAAATTTCCTACCCATCAACTACTGACAGAACTAACCAATGGAACGCAGATTCTATTTCAGGCAACGCCTCCACAAACGCTGTGGTTCGCTTAACAGACAGATCAGCTATTTCAGACCACAACTTTGTATCCAGCAAGAGGCATGTTCTTGGGGTTCAAAAAAATCTTTTAATAAGCATTAGGGTTCATAAAACCTTTAAAAACCGTACTGATAACGATCCTGATATCCAGCCACAGAGACCAGTTATTGATGTATTCCAGGTCACACTCCACCCGGCGCTGCATCTTATCCAGCGTATCGGTCTCACCACGAAAGCCCCGTACCTGAGCCAGCCCGGTAATCCCCGGCTTTACCTTATGGCGCTTCATATAAGACTCTACCAGATCCTTGTAATACTCGTTATGAGCCAACGCGTGGGGCCTTGGGCCAACAATGGACATCCGTCCCTGCAGTACATTAATAAACTGGGGTAGCTCATCCAGACTGGTACGGCGAATAAAAGCACCCACCTTTGTCACCCGCTGGTCACCTTTAGTGGCCTGGGTCACCTTACCTTCACCTTCCTGATGCACCTTCATACTCCGGAACTTATACACCTTCACCTGCTTGCCTGAGGTGCCGTGGCGGTATTGCTTAAAAAACACCGGCCCCGGAGACGAGAGTTTCACGGCAATGGCAACAGCAATCATCACCGGCGAAATCAACAGCAGAATCAGGCTGCCAATCACAATATCAAACACTCGCTTAGTAATAGTGTTAATGCTATCCATAGGTGAACAGCTGATATCCAGGACAAGAAAATCCCCGATTTTGGTAATATTGTGGTTCATGAGTGGCAGATCCTGCAGCCCCGGCATATAGCGGATATTGGTGGTACTATGGCGCAGGGTAAACATCACGGGCTGAAGAATAGGGCTCTTGGTAAAAGGAATGCAGAGCCAACATTCATCAAAGGCCTGATTGCTGGCAAGGAACTGTTCCAGTTCTGCCAGCGCCTGCTCATTGTTATGGTGCTCAATCACATGCTGCAGGCGGTAACCATAGGCATTGTCCTGGGAGAAGTATGCCCGCATGGCCTCAAAATTACGGCCATCACCAATCACCAGTACATGGCGGGTATTGCGTCCATGGCTGCGGAAGGACCTTAACAGCTGGTAAAGGCCATACCGGATACCCAGTGCCATGGGGATCGCCATGCCAATCCAGGTTCCGAGCCAGAGGCGGGAGTATTTCTCAGTAGTTTTAGTCATCACCATAAAGACAATCATCACCATAAACGACAGAGACCAGGCAATAAACACCTTGGTCAGTCGCTCACTGATTCGGCGACCCCGCCAGGGTGCATACACTTCGCACAGGAACGAGAGCACTACCACCAGCAATGCCTGCATATACATCACATTGTGATAATGAGTGGCGTGATCCCCAAACCGCACCCATTCCGACAGCTCAGCACAGGCAAAGGCGATGGTTACATCGATAAAAACCAGAACAATAAGAGGCAGCCGTGATCGGCCCGACAACAATGAGGTAGGCATCTACATAAAATCCATTTTGTTTTGGAGACACAAAAAACAAGAAGAACAAAGGCAAAGCTAAGTTTTTTCTCTTTCCCTTCCTTTTACGACTGCCATGTATGGAGGAGAGGGAGTGTCGATTCTTCAGGAGCAATCATCGCCCCTGTGGAGCTGTGTGGTTCAAGAACTTTTAATCATCCGCCAGTGAGAAACCATAAACGGCAAAGCAGCCAGCAACAAACCGGTACAGGTTACGAGAAAATCCAGCGGGTTATAATTCCGAAGTGGAAACACCACCTGCAAACTTTCATCAAGAGCGCAGCCAATAATCAACAGCAATAACAACCTGCCCCAGTGCCAGGACCTTGGGCAAGCCAAATGAGCCAGTACAGAAAGAATAAAGGCCATGACAAAATGCATTTGCAGATTGCCACCCAGAAAATGCTCAATACTGCCCCAGGCCCAGTGGCCATAGCCGAGGCTTTTACTGACCGAAAGCATCACCAGAAAGACCAGCCAGCCAATCGCTAAAATCCGTACCAAATCTTGAGTCCTTTTTGAACCACAGAGGGCACAAAGAACACAGAGAAAGAAACACCTTTTCCTCAGTGCTCTTGTCCTTTGCCGTAAAAAATATTCTGCTTAACGATTTTTCATACCTGAGGATGGCGCAAAATATTTTCACGTGCCATGGGCATTTGTGGTTCCAAATCATTGCCGAATCAAACTCAACAACTCAGCCGTTTTATCTTTCATCAACGCCACATCCCCCCGGCTTTCCACATTCAACCGAATCACCGGCTCGGTATTGGAAAGTCGCAGGTTAAAACGCCATTGCCCCATATCCAGTGAGATACCATCGGTATGATCCACAGCTAACGCATCCTGTTGATAAATCGAAAGAATCCTATCAATAGCCACCTGTGGGTTATCCAATTTGCTGTTGATCTCTCCAGAGGATGGAAACAGGGCAAGCCGTTCGGCCACCAACTCAGAAAGCTTCTTGCCCTTATGGGACATTAACTCCGCCACCAGTAGCCACGGAATCATCCCTGAATCGCAATAGGCAAAGTCACGGAAATAGTGATGGGCACTCATCTCACCACCATACACCGCATCCTCTTTACGCATGCGCTCCTTGATAAAAGCATGGCCGGTTTTACAGAGCACCGGCACACCACCGGCAGTCGAAACCTGGTCAATAGTATTCCAGGTCAATCGAGGGTCATGGATAACTTTCGCACCAGGATAGTGAGCCAGGAACGCCTCGCCCAAGAGCCCAACAATATAATAACCCTCAATGAACTGACCTTTCTCATCAAACAGGAAGCAGCGGTCAAAATCACCATCCCAGGCAATGCCCATATCTGCATGATGCTCAAGTACCGCATCCACCGTTGACTGTCGACAGTCGTGTAATAGTGGGTTGGGAATTCCATGGGGAAAGTTACCATCCGGTTCATGGTGAACCTTCACAAACTCCACCAGTACACCGGCTCCTTTAAACCGTTCCTCAATGGCATCAATCACATGCCCGGCAGCCCCATTACCGGCATTCACCACCAGTTTCAGTGGCTTTAATTCACCAGGTTTGATATACCCCAGAATATGATTCACATAAGGGACAAGGTTGCTGATCTTCCGATAAGAGGCAAATGGGATGTCCGGGGAACCGGGTCTGTTCGATTCCATAAACGCTTCTTCAGCCAGCCGCTGAATCTCCCGCAACCCGGTATCCCCCGAAATCGGCTTACTCTCTTCCCGCACCAGTTTCATGCCGTTATAATCTTTCGGATTATGGCTTGCAGTCACCATAATGCCGCCATCAGCCTTCAAGTTTGATGTGGCAAAGTAAACCTCTTCAGTACCGCACAAGCCGATATCAATCACCTCGGCTCCGCCTGCCCGTAAACCGTCGCTCAGGGCTACTTTTAACTCCGGGGTAGACAGGCGAATATCGCCACCCACAACCATCGTTTTGGGCTTGAGATATTCCGCTGTTGCCCGACCAATCCGCCAGGCAATATCTTCATTCAATTCATCAGGCATACGGCCACGGATATCGTAGGCCTTAAAACAGTTAAGAGTGCTCATTCTCGACTCCTGGAGTGAAAAACAGTCTATGTTGGCCTACATCTATGGTGGCCTGTGGATTTACCAATAATCCTGAAGATTGCCGAATTATCCGTAAGCTTTGACAGCAGCATAAATAACGACCCTGCCGACGGCTGAGCGCCGCCTGTGCCACTATATACGACGCCAAAATGGTGACAGCCAGCGACAACCAGTAACTCATTACGCCCTACCATAGGTATCCTCAAACCGCACAATATCATCCTCACCCAGATACCCACCGCTCTGCACCTCAATCAGTTCAAGGTTGAACTTGCCGGGGTTTTTCAGCGGATAGTCTGTTCGTCGACCAGAGGCAGAAACTGTTTTGGGTATAAAGAACGGGACTGAGGCCCGAGGCGGCTGCCGGAGCTACCAGACATGATAACGGCCGTTAAATTCATATTGTTGCATTTTGAGTCGTGGGGTACGATCTCTTAGCCGGTAAAACTTATCTACTGCGTGCCAATATGAAAATTTCGATCATCGACTTTATTTATGAAAGCAAAACTCTTCCGACAAGTAGCTCAGTAACACAGGTATCATTACTTCAATAGTACTTTCTTGGGTCGGATGAACCCCATCTGGAATATTAAGATTTAACTTTTTATAGGATTTTTGCTGCCATACACTGTAAAAATCAAGAATATCTACATTACCATCGTCAGCTAAATCATCATACAAATCATAGAATGACTCAAGACGAGGCCGCATCCATTTTCGCAACCCAAATACCGGATTCATTTTCATCAAAATAATTTTTGCATTTGGATACTCAATCTTGATGTTCTGAACAAAAGTTGACGTCAGTTCACGACTCTCAGAAAGAGTTACACCTTTCAACAGATCTGCGTCATTGACAGAAAACTCAATCAAGTAAATATCTGCTTTAGAATCAAGGATGTTATCCAGCTTGCTAAGTCCGTATTTTATATTTTTACCAGGAAAGCCATAGTTTTGATAGGATATAGAAATGCCGTAACTTTTATACATTTGTTCAGACAAAGTAGGGAGCCATTCGCCATACCGAGTCAGACTGGTTCCAATAGCCGCTATCCTAATATACTGGCTTTGCTGATTTGCTATTGCTGATGTGCCTGAAAATAGTAAAATAAAAAATAGCAAATGATGCCATCTGAAAACCAAATTTAAATACCGGAATCGAATAATAAAATTTCCCCTGGAAAGTCAAGTTTAGGTTTGTTCAGCTTCAGAAATCAACACCCCATATTTACCAACCTTTATATCACGCTTTATAACTTTTGCAGGGTTTCCTGCAACAATAGTATTGGGTGGTACATTAGTTGTAACCACAGCCCCCGCAGCAACAACTGAATTATTACCAACAACAACCCCAGGTAAAATAACACTTTTAGCCCCAATAAAACAGTTCTCACCAATCACCGTATCCACTTTAAGCTTTCTAATCATATCGTGTGACAGTACAGCACTTTGAAAAGCTAAGTATGAATATTTTCCAATATGAATACCTTGTGGGTAGGTTTTGTCCAGTTTTGCAGACATGGAAAATATTACGGTTTTATCGATATCCATTCCCCAAAATTGCGTAAACCAAAACCGCCTGATTTTCACTAAGGTTCTCTGTAAAAAAAGGAACTGATTCAATGACCTCATAATAAAGCTCTATAAATTAAATAAGGGACAAAAGATATTTAGTCATCTTGTTTATTTCAGAATTTTCAAGGCCAACCGGTTTATTTAGTGCTCTGTGATTTTCCAATAAATTGTTAAGTACAGACTCGTCTCTGGCAATATGTACCCCTTTAACATTGTCAAATGAATTGAGCGTATCTAATTGGTGATCATTGCGATGTTCACCCAGCCTGGATAGTCGAGGAAAAATGATAATCGGTTTTTTTAATTTCAAACAGTTAATAATGGAACCCATCCCAGCATGAGAAACGACAACATCAGCCTGAACAAACCAACGATCCATTTCATCAGGCGCAAAGAAAGGCTGGTACTGGAGGGCAGAAGGCTTATAAAGACCATTACCTATCTGCCCGACAATAGTCGCATCCGACAATTCTGCAAATTTATCCACAAGGGTAACCAGCCGATCAAACGGTAGCTGGGTGCCAACAGTCAAGAAAATCATATCACCCTTCCCTTATACAACACGCTAGAATCGCTAGCCACATTTTGCCATTGTGTTAGCACATGTACGCCAAGCAATTTGGCAAACCTTCCGGATAGGGAGAGTTTTCTGGAATTGGCAATACTATCGACCCAAGCGGCCTTTATTCCAAGTATTTTCGACATAGCAATGAAAACAAAGCCGGGTGCAGCACCTGTAGTAATCACAAGATCAGGCTTATACTCTCTTAAAAGAAGCCAGGCCTGTTTAATGGATTTAAAAAGCACTGCGGGGTTATCACGGCTAAAATCAGACACTTGGCGATAAGTGTCACCTTTTATAAACGAGGGTTTGCTCTCATAAACTCCAACGATGATAAAATTATTGCAGTAGTTAGAAAGTGCTTCTGCAATCAGGCTTAGCTGTACAAAGTGGCCACCTGGCGAAGCCACCATAAGAATTTTTTTATCTGACAAAGTTATACCTTAATAAATATTTAGTTTAATTAACTCAATGGCCATAAAATCGTTAATGGTGCGTTTTCGGTAGAGCCCAAATTTAAAGTAATGATAATAATCATTAAGCATGACCACATCGTTAAAATTAAAGGCATACGTATTATCACCCTGAGTACAAAAGCCCTTTACCTTGCCATCTTCGGGGTATTGCCATGTCACAGTAGTCGAACAGGAAACGGGGATTTCAAGCTCAACAGGAAACATAAACTGGGAGTTTCTGGCAACAATCCCCACCCTCAATTCATCTTCAAAAAATAGTTGATAGGAAAATGGTGGCGAATTCTTAGGAAAAGTTGCCCAGGTTTCACCTCTGTTCTTGACTGGTTGGTCATGCCACTGAGCGAACAAAACCCATCCACAAGACCACCCCATGGAAAATGAAGAAGATTTCCTTAGTTGGAAAGTGAAATCATAAGTAACGCTATCCCCTATCTGGTAGGGAGAAAAAAAGGCTAATTCAGAGCGTTCCCCACCATAAATAAATGTTCTGTCTGCCTCAAGAAAAAATAGCGCACCATCCTCTGTGAGGGCAAATGAATGTTCATCTACTTCATAATTTATCTCGCTAACGGAGCGGTTGAAATTTATGGCTTTACCAAGGTCTATTTTTTCTGGTAAATAATTGACTGAATGACCAGCTAGTGAGGCGCTGGCTGTTAGATTCACTGCCAGTGATAAGAATGAGTTAATGGCAGCTTTCATTTTTACTGGTAAATCTCCCGCAACGCAGGCAACACTGCGCAGACATCATAAGATTGATAATAAAGAGTTCGGGCATTTTCAGCTATAACCGGAAGTTTTGGATCTGCCAGTACCCTGGTGATCATCGTACTAATGGCGAGCTTATTCCCCGGTTCAACTAAAAAACCAGTTTCTTCAGGTAAAACAACCTCTGGTATACCACCAACCGGTGTGGAAATTACTGGCAAACCCGATGCCATTGCCTCAAGAATAACCACAGGCAAGCCTTCATTATAGGAAGGTAAGATTAGCAACTGACACTGGGCAAAAAGTTCCGCTTTTTGTTCAGCGTTGACCCAGCCGTGGTAGATAATCTGCCTCTGCAAGTCCAGGTCATTGACCATCTTCTCAAACCGTTGATTATCACCAGTCCCCCCCACATGCAGCGTTACATCAGGCAAAGTGGTCAAGGATTCAAGAAGATCAAAAATACCTTTTCTTTCGATCAAAGCACCTAAAAACAAAATATGATTGGCTTGATTTTTTCTGTCTGGAATAGGGGCCACGACAGCAAAATTAGGAATAACACGAATATTTCTACAATCTTTCCCTGCAATCTTTTTGATATATTGGTACCAGCTTTCAGAAAGAACGACAAACGGATCGGCACCATGAATAAGTTCTACAACTCTTCGTTGAACTGAAGGTTTTTGCCCTTCATAAAAGCATTTAAATTCAGACCCGTGAAGGTGGATGATAACTCGCTTATTAAAAAAAGTTGCAATTCGATAGTAGATATACTTCCGCCAAAAGCTGCCACGGTAGGACATATGCAAATGAAAAACAGAATCTTTCACAAAAATTGAATAGAATAAAACGATAAGCAATCCATTTACCGCCAATACCATATCTTGAATTTTGTATTTTCCAAGGTGAGTAATATAGCGCTTAAAACTGAACTCTTGTTTAAGATTACTTTCTATATTATTAATAACAGAATCTATTCCACCTTTATCACCTGTCCCCAAAGTAACAATCTTCAATTAATTTACTCCCATCTTGCAGGGGTACTCTATTAATTCTAAAGCCCCTTTATAAGAAATTATTTTCGCTGGATTACCTGCGACCACAGCGTTATCAGGTACATCGGTTATGACAATAGAGCCTGGTGCAATGACGCAATTATCACCTATTTTTACGCCAACAATACATGCACCTGGACCAATGTAGACATAACTACCAATTACTGGCATTACCCCATTTTTATGGCCTAGCGTGACATTGTGAGTAATGGTTACGTTATTACCAATCTTTACGTTAGGCCCCCAAGCGGTTCCAATTACATGATGAAGTTTTAATCCCTTTCCAACACTACATCTAAAATCGATATCACTAGAATATACAATCTTGACCACTTTATAAATTACAATAAAGAAAAATCTTACAACAGGGGTTTTGTTGAAAAAATTCGCAAGCCTCATAAAAAAGATAAATTTAAAACCTCTTTTGGTTAATAGAGCTTTTAAAAAAAATTTAAGGCTAGAGTGGCCATACCATCTAAAAACATCAGATGAAATATAAGAAGCAAACTGTTTCAAAATCAATCACCCAATAAATATTCAAATAGTTTTATGTACTGATTAGAAATATTTTTTTCTGAAAAATACAGGGTTCTATTTTGTCGTTCTTGAATTGTTGATGATGGATCAGTCATTTCGGCCTGTATACTTTCTGCCAGAGCTAAACTATTACCAACTGGGACTAAACGACCATAGCGTCCATTTTCAAGTATTTCCGAAGGACCGCTTTTACAGTCAGTGGATACAACAGGAAGTCCGAATGACAGGGCTTCAACAATAACATTGCCAAAACCTTCGCAAGCAGAACACAAAACAAAAAGTTCTGCTTTTCTGTAATAATTTTCTATATCTGCACAAAATCCAACAAATTCTACGGTATCATTAAGTTCATTATTGGCAACATATTCTTGCAGTGCCAAATACTCCTGTTGATCATCAATTCCGCCTATAATTTTAAATTTTAAATGAGAATTTAGTTTCTTAATTATTTTTGCAGCTTCAAGTAACATTAAAAAATTTTTTTGGGGAGTAATACGACCTACAGCTATGACTAAGCCTTTTTCTTTTTTAAAGACATAATTATCTTCAACGGGCAAGAATCGAACAGGGTTATAAATAAAGGTGCATTTATCTGCAATCTTTAAAATAGCAGAAACCTCATCAGAAACTCCTTTAGAAACTCCTACAATTTTGTCTGCATATTTATAGAGATGTTTTATAATCAGTTTTACTTTAATTCTTTGAAAAAATGACCTTTGTTTAAAATGTTCAATAACAGATGCATGTTCACTCAATACAATCTTACATTTATGTTTTGCCAGCTTGCTGGATAAAATACAGGCACCATTAGTGTCAGGATAAGCTGAAAGAATAATATCAGGCTTAAAAGAATCAATAAACTGAGCAAAAGGAATAACACTTAGAATAGTACGACTACAATCAAGGCTATTAACAGGAATATTCTCTTTCATTAATGAATCGTAAGTATTACCATAGTTTTTATCAGTAACAAACATCACATCATGTAACTTTTTAAATTCTCTAGCTAATGACAGAAATACCTGTTCTGCACCACCAAAACCCATATAAGAGATACGAAATACAACTTTCATCAAATAAATTTCCTCAATAAACTTTACAAAACAGCAATATGATGTAGTCAAATTATCTATTTCGAATCTTATAAACCAAAAACTTCATAAGTGGAAAAAGGCTGGTAATGATAGCTTGCCTGCTTATTTCTTTAGAAAAAATAAGTTTGATAGCACTTAACTTATTACTTTTAATTCGAAGTATCAGATATTCTGAAAAACTCATAGTCTTTTTTGCAGAGCTGTGCAATAAATAAAATATATGTATATCTAAATAGCGCTGCAATCTTTTAGGCAGGCTAATTTTCCTTAAAAACTCGATGGCAGGGTAACACTGTTCAATCCGTGCATTATTAACTGCACTATTCTTCTCATCACGATAAGCATAAACAACAGAATCAGAAGAATAGATTTTTTTTCCTTTTTGGTAGACCTTAATAAGGAAAATACAATCTTCAAGAAGCTTTATCCCGATAGGGAACTGTATTGATTTTGCTAATTCAGCTCTTATCACACGACACCAGCTAAACCACTTAAACCGAATAAGGCATTCTTCAAATGCTATATTTTGTTCTTTCATCCCAAAACAAAGGGACACATAACCTTTTTCAACTCTGTTATCAACATCTTCTTTAAAGCGAAAATAGCCAAATTCAAATATATCAATATCTTTATTATTTAATAGTGAAGAGATTGTTGGCAGATATTCCTTAGTAACCAGGTCATCAGCGTCAACAAAGGTAATATACCGCCCGACTGCTACTTCAAGGCCATAATTTCTTGCAACACTGACACCCTGATTTTTTTGACTGTAATATTTTAATAGACCTGTTTTTATTTCATCTGAAAAGTCATGATTAATGATTTGCTCGGTTGCGTCAGTGGAGCCATCATTAATTACAACAATTTCATAAGTCAAGGTATTGCGTAGCTGCTCTGCCGAGTAAGTTAACGAGCGTAATGTCGCTGCCAGATACTTTTCAGCATTGTATGCAGGTATAATAATTGATAAATCCAAATTAACTCCGAAGTGTCGTTATCAAATCTTGGCCGGTTTTCAGAGGTTGCCATACTATGCCGTACAATGATTTGAAAAACAAAAAGAATAAGGGCCTTGTTTCTTTAAAAATTACGTAGAGAAGTAAGTCAGCAACCATAAAACTACTGACAGAGGCCATAGCGGCACCAATTGTGCCATACATTGGTATCAACGTGAAAGCCATCACCACACTTAACACAGCAGCAAGAATGGATTTGATTAATTCAATATGAGTCCACCCATTAATAACCAATATTCTTGAGTTTAAAGCAGCAAGATAAATAAATAATAGTTTCCAAACCAGTATACTCAGGATGGGTGCAGAATCTGAAAATTGATCACCAAACAACAGTTGAATGAGAGGTGTACTGATAAAAAAAGTAAGAATACAACCTGTTAATGCAAGGATAATAATTAGAGTATAGGAAAGTCTGAGCTTGTCCCCACCCAGGCCGACAGTGACCACTTCATCATGAATCTCCTTATAAAAAGATAGAACGATAATATGACCAAGAAATATTGCCTGCGCCACCAGTTTACTTGCTGCTGCATAGATACCCAGATCGTATTCACTGAGAAAGTGCTCAATAACCAGAATATCAATATACATAAAAATGGGGAAGATCATCGATGAAAACAAAATATAATAGCTTTTAGCTATTAGGTTCCCACTTTTTTGAATAACTTCTTTTACATGAAAAGAAAATGTACCTTTCCGGAAATAGCAATAAGCAACAATTCCATAATTAATCATTGCCGCTACCAGGAAATACTGAACTGCAGCTGCATATTCAATCTGATAGAAAATAGCGTAGGCAATATAAACAGAAGCCACGATCCGGGAAATAAGCGTAGCTAGCGAAAGCATTTTAGGTTGGCCTCTAGCCTGAAAATACAACCTGAAAACTGATGATTTCCCCAAAACAAGAAAACTGCAGACAGCAATACTGAGATATATAATTAGCTCATTGGGTATATTGCTAAAAAAATGTGACCAAAGGATAACTGACAATATAAATATTATACTGCCTAAGGTTCTCAGAAAGAGTACTGCGCTGACAATTTCAGACTCCTTTTTTTCACTGGAAAATGTATGCATAATTACATTGTCCAGACCCAATACATAGAAGAAGCTAAACATGCTTGCCACCGCCTGAATGTACGCTAGGTAACCTGTGTTTTCTACTCCATACTGGCGAGCAATAACAATTACACTTAGTAATCCGAACAACAGTCCACTAAAGTTGTCCGCTGCATACCAAAGCAGTCTTTTAATCATAATCTCTGTCTTTATCAAGTAATAGTGTGCTCTCCTTCCTCAGAACGATCAGGCATGTTATAAAACCAAGCCATAGGAGATTATTTGCAAGCAGCACAGTTGTTTCTGTTATATTATGCAAAACAAATAATGTCCCACAGGAATACAGTGCAAAAACTAATTTATTATTTACACCTGCTAAAAATAGATTCCGCAAGTTCCAGTAATACCAACCAATGATGAGCATAAATATAAACAGACCAACAAAACCTAACGATAAAATAATATCAACATAGCCACCGTCCGAAGCAGCCAGCTGTTCAACCCATAGAGGTGAAGTTTTTATTAATTCAGTGAATTGGATTTCTGAATACTCACCAAGCCCCCACACTGATCCATAACCAAGCCCAAACAATGTCCTGTCGTACGCATGCTCTAGCATGACAATCCACAATCGCCCTCTACCAGTCAGTGCTTCATCCGGTAAATTGTTAAAAATAAAGTTAAGAAATTGCTCCTGATTAGAAAGCAGCCATATCAATGCTAAAAATGCACAAGTCCCTATAGCTTTAAATAGAATATCTGTTATTCTTTTATTCATTATCTTTTTTGCAATATTCATTAATCCATATGTAAGCAAAATAAAACAAACCAGTGCCATACTGGTTTTTGAGAGTGATGATATTAAAATGAATAAGACACCAAATAACATTATTTTTGTTATTTTGTTTTTTTCAAGAGTCGAAAGCCCTACTAAAAAAACAAATGCACTAATGATTCCAAGGTTATTTTTATGAGGGTAAAGCCCTTTAACTTCAATAATTCTGCCTGCTGCATAATCGAATACAAGAACAGATAGTCCAACAATGACCAGCCATACCATGACCAGTTGTTTAGAAATTTTTTGTATATCAATTCTGCCAGCAGAAGTTACTAATACACTTGCATACACCAATAAAATGTATTGCCAGATTGTTTCGTAAATAGATACGCTTGACCATATAGACCATGATGATGATATTAAAGCATATGTCATCAGAAGCAGCATTGGCCATGCGTTAAATAACGACTTTACCCACTCTGACATAGAGCGCATGTTTATTAAGATTAATGCTATTAAAGAGGCGAACATCATAGGCCTTTTAAACAGTCCGTTGCCGAGCAGTAATAACAATATATTTGTAAATATAATAGGGTATATTAATGTATTTTTTTTTAGCATTTACAAAACCATGGTCAAACACTTTCGAAAATAACCACAAAACCAAGGTCATATATGGTCCCCACAGCATTGCAAGGAAAAGTTTTCCATTATGACTAAAGAGTAATGCTTCCATTCTCTTAATAAAGAGATGGCCTTTGGGGTGAGGTCTCAATGCCTCTAGCCCTGATTGAATTCACTCCCACCTCATCAGGCCATCAGCTTCTATGAGCCCTTACCGTGGTCAGGCTCAAGGAAGTACAGGACTTACCTTTTATGCCATCATTTGAACTTTATCCACGCAACCCGTTGCAGGCTTCTCACACTCAATATCCAAGGCAACATTTTGCAGAAGCTGTGAACAATGGTCAGCAGCATAGGAAGGAGCTCACTAAATATTTTCTCGATTTACCGCTCTAATTCCTGCATTTTCATCTCAGTATTTTGCAGGAAGTTGATCAGAGGCTTTAAGAATCCACCCCAAATAAATCCCGAGTATAAACCTTACCCTCGACATCTGCTAATTCAGGTTCTTTACGGTTAGCAATAATCACATCACAAGACTTTTTAAAACTTTCCAGATCATTAATCACCTCTGAATGAAAGAACTCTTCTTCATTCAGCGCTGGCTCATAAACCACGACTTTAACGCCTTTGGCTTTTATCCGTTTCATTACGCCTTGTATGGCTGAGGCACGGAAATTATCGGACCCGGATTTCATAACCAGTCGATACACACCCACGACTTCCGGATTGCGCCGCAGAATCGAGTCGGCAATAAAGTCTTTTCGCGTGGTATTGGAGTCAACAATCGCCCTGATCAGGTTGTTGGGTACATCCTGGTAATTGGCCAACAACTGTTTGGTGTCTTTTGGTAGGCAGTAGCCACCATAACCGAAGCTTGGGTTGTTGTAGTGGTTGCCAATACGTGGATCTAACCCAACCCCCTTTATGATCTGCTTTGAGTCGATACCGTGAGTTTCACAGTAGGTGTCCAGTTCGTTAAAAAATGCAACCCTCAGAGCCAGGTACGTATTTGAGAAAAGCTTCACCGCCTCGGCTTCTGTACTGTCAGTAAATAGCACAGGGGGCTCTTTTTGCGTAGTGCCCTGAACAAACAGCTCTGCTATTTTTTTGGCTCTTTCGGATTGTTCCCCAATAATAATTCGGGAAGGGTAGAGATTATCGTGCAGCGCCCTGCCTTCTCGCAGGAATTCCGGAGAAAAGATGATGTTTTGACTTCCTGTCTCTTCTCTTAATTGCCGGGTGAAGCCAACAGGTACGGTTGATTTAATGACCATGATAGCATTCGGGTTGATAGCCATCACATCACGCACGACTGATTCGACACTTTGGGTATTGAAGTAGTTGGTTTTCGGGTCGTAGTCCGTAGGGGTGGCAATAATAACGTAGTCAGCCCCTGCAAATGCCTGATGTTTATCCAGTGTCGCTTTGAAGTGAAGTTTATCATTTTTCAAAAAGCGTTCAATATCTTCATCTACAATGGGTGAAAATCGATCATTCAGCATATCCACTTTTTCAGGGAGAATGTCGAGGGCAAACACTTCATTGTGTTGAGCCAAAAGCATGGCATTGGACAAACCAACATATCCGGTGCCGACTATTGCAATTTTAATCATTGAGGACACTTGCTTTATCGGAAAGGTTGAGAAGGCACAAAAGGAGGTAAAGAGCTGTCCTGAAATAACTTCTACATTTCCGTTTGTTATCGAGTAAATAAAAACCTTGCCACGGAGAAAAGGAAAATTATTTTCCTCTGTGACTCCTTGGTAAAAAGGTAGTTTTTCCGGGACAATTCCTAAGAATTGATTTGTTTCCACGCTTAGGGTGGAAGTACCTTGTACCTTTGCGTTTTTGCTGCTGACTAATAAGTGATCTTAAGGTAGACATTAAGCCCCACCCACCGCACAAAGGCCTAATCTTGTACGCTCTGAACAACCATCCCGCGCAGGGTGTTCTCGTTTCGCATTATCTCCCCAGAACTCCAGCAGCTTCTTAATGCATGATACCAATGACTTTCCTGCATTCATCAACGATGAAATTACATTACCAAACAGGTGAGTCCCGCTTTTCATTCCCTTGTGCGTCGAGATTTCCTCAATGCTCCCACTTTCACAGAGGTTCGCCTGTGCAGCATGGGCAAGGTACCTTTTCAAGGTCACAACCACGAAGGACATCAGAATCAGGCTAAACACCAGTGTCGCTGATTTGGTGTTAAAACGATGCCACCCTGAGTAGGATTTGATCTCTTTGAAAATCAGCACTATCTGCCACCGTAGACGATAGGCCTGAACCACCTCACTCAAGGTGAACTCCACCTGGTTCAGGTTGGTCACAATGAAGACCCACTTCTGTTTTTTGTCATTCCAGCGGACAACAAAACGGTATGGCCAGGCTTTGAATCCCGGCCATTCTACATCCAGGTCGAGGCATTGGTCTTTAGGGAAGCCAGACAGTACATCCTTCAGTTTTTGCCCTTTGTAGCGATTGAGATTCTTGCCATCCTCCCGTACCGCGCTGAGTATTGTCGGGTTAATACTCTGCGGTGCTTGCAGATAAAAGAGCCCTCCCTGTCATGAATAGCGGCAAAGAGTTTCAGCTCAAAATAACCAGCATCCATCAGCATCAGGATACAGGCCATGGAGGTCGGTAGTGGTGGCAGACAGTCTCTTTTTGAACGGGTATCTTCAGTCAGCTGCACCCGCACCAGGTTATTGGTGAGAAGCTCCATCGTCGTATGAAGCTCGACGGCAGCAGGACTGACCGTTGAGAACCTGCCGGGAAATGCTTCTTTCAAGGCATTGTAAACAGCTTGTGATGAGCCATCCTGAATCAGAATGTGCTCAAACTCTGAAAATGGACTGGCCTGCATTCAGGTGGTCTCATCAAACGCCAAGAATTTGCGGGAAAATATTTCCAGACACTGCATCCATAGCCACAGGACAAGAGCAGGCGCGCTTCTTTTTTAGCTTGATTTGCCCAAGAACGATAAGAGACATTCAGCCCCGTCAACTCGTTAAATTTACGGCGCAGATCCGCCTGAGTGTCGCAGTTTCCATCACCAGAGAAGGCATCGATCAGTGAGAGGATAAAATCCAAAGGTCGGATATTTCGCTCTCGTATAGTAAAACCAAGCTGTTCCGCCATACTGAGAAGTTCTGTCCGATCAAAACAGGTCAGCAGTTTTTTTTAACTAATCTACTATTTGTAGTACTCATCTTGTTCAGTCTTGATAATGGTTTCGAAGCTTTATTGTGGCTGTTCAGGATGAGTTCTGCACTGTAAGTACTGCTTTATTGGCCTTAATCTCTACCCTAAGTGTATA
>NZ_JBLYNS010000105.1:0-18254 GCF_049310205.1 Endozoicomonas sp. ALC013
GCCGGAAGGTTTGGCATGACGGCTCGCCTTTATTACCAGCGATGGCTCAGTCAGAGAAGAGTCCGGCAGTGGCGCGATATCCGCTTCCGTGCCGTATTTGGCACGCAGTTCTTCGATCGGACCAAAATCCAGGGCACGCAGCGGGCAGGATTCGATACAGATCGGCTGCTTGCCCTGCTCAACCCGGTCGAAACAGCCATCACACTTGGTCATGACTTTCTTCTCGGCATCAAACTGCGGTGCGCCGTAGGGGCAGGCCATTTCACAGTAACGGCAGCCAACACAGACGTCGGCGTTAACCACCACCAGGCCGTCCTGGTCACGCTTATGCATGGCACCGGTTGGGCAAGCCTTGGTACAGGCTGGCTTGGCACAGTGGTTACAGCTGATGGAGGTGTAGTAGGCAAACACGTCCTGGGCATAGGTGCCGTCTTCGTTCTGAAGCCAGCTACCACCGCCGTATTCATAAACCCGGCGCCAGTTCACGCCAACTTTCAGGTCATTCTCATCTTTGCACGACAGTTGACAGGTTTTGCAGCCCGTACACTTGGCCGTGTCGACGTAAAATCCCAGTTGTTTTATTGAGGGTTGTTTCATCGAACTTTAATTCCTGTCCTGTTATGCCCTGGCAATGTTAACCAGGTTGCTGTGCTGGGGATTGCCCTTGGCCAGTGGCGATGGGCGCTGGGTGGTCAGCGTATTCATACACGCGCCCCGGTCCACGCCACTGCGGTCTGGTGCGTACCAGCTGCCCTGCCCCATGGCGACCACGCCGGGCATAATGCGCTCAGTCACTTTCGCAGCAACACGGATCTCGCCACGGTCATTCCAGACCTTCAGCATGTCACCGTCTTTTATCTTGCGCTTGTGAGCATCAACCGGGTTGATCCACACTTCCTGCCGGTTGGTTTCCCGCAGCACATCGACGTTGCCATAAGTGGAGTGAGTACGGGCTTTAAAGTGGAAACCAAACATTTGCAGCGGATACTGTTCAGCGTGGTCTGCCTCATGCCCTTCCCAGGAAGAAACGTATTCAGGCAGTGCCCGAATAATATCGCTGTCCCCCAGCGTCCAGCTGGAGGCAATATTCGCCAGGCGTTCTGAATAAATCTCAATTTTACCGGAGGGTGTATCCAGTGGATGCTTTTCGGGGTTTTCCCGGAACTCACGGAATTGAACATGAGGTTCACCGGGATTCTTCTGCTTGACAATGCCCTGCTCACGGAAAGTCTCAAAGTCCAAATCCACCAGTGTCGGGTTCATTTTCCGGGATTCTGCATAAATATGACGCAGCCAGGCTTCCTGGTCCCGACCTTCGGTGAACTGTGCTTCTACCCCAAGACGTTTGGCAATTCCGGTACACATGTCATAGACAGAACGGCATTCATACAACGGCTCAACCGCAGTATCACAGAAAATGGTGTAACCCATATTTCCGCAGTACCCGTTAGGGGCGAAATC
The DNA here is from genome assembly GCF_049310205.1 of Endozoicomonas sp. ALC013. Classification (NCBI taxonomy): domain Bacteria; kingdom Pseudomonadati; phylum Pseudomonadota; class Gammaproteobacteria; order Oceanospirillales; family Endozoicomonadaceae; genus Endozoicomonas; species Endozoicomonas sp. ALC013. The sequence goes on from NZ_JBLYNS010000105.1 coordinate 1,462, forward strand.
CGGTTGTTCAGCCGCGGTCAAATCGGGCAGCAGAATATCCGCATAGCGTGCACTGGGCGTCATGTGGTTGTCGATCACCACAATCATTTCACACTGGCTGTCATCCTGGAGAATGTCATGGGTGCGATTGGTGTCCGCATGCTGGTTGATGATGCAGTTACCGGCATAGTTCCAGATAAATTTGATGGGCTGAGTCAACTTTTCTGCACCACGAATACCCGCAGTCAACGCGGTCATTTCATCATGACGGTAAATGGCATCCGTCCAGAGGAACATGGGAATGGACGTTGATACCGGGTTGGTCAGTGTCGGAAAGACCGCAAAGGGCATGGAGTAGCTGCTTTCACGGGCACCAGTACCACCACCGGGAATACCCACATTACCGGTCATTACCGCCAGCATACAGATAGCCCGACTGGCCTGCTCACCATTGGCGGTGCGTTGAAGTCCCCAGCCCTGCATAATATTGCAGGGTTTGGTCATGGCAATTTCACGGGCCAGACGGATGATGGTGTCTGCCGGGACACCGGTTATTTTTGCCGCCCATTGCGGGGTCTTTTCAACACCATCATCGCCTTTGCCCAGAATATAGGATTTCCAGGAAGCGCCTTTCGGTGCGCTGGCAGGCAGTGAGTTTTCATCGTAGCCGATGGTGTACTTGCCCAGGAATTCATTATCCACCAGGTTTTCGCTAATCATCACCCACGCCATACCGGCTACCATTGCGGCATCGGTACCCGGTCGCAGAGGAACCCACTCATCATTGGCACCCAGGACCGTATCGGTCATGCGCGGATCAAAGGTGATCATACGTGCATTACTGCGTTGCCGGGCTTCGGTCAGATGATAAACAATACCGCCGCCACTCATCCGGGTTTCCGCCGGGTTGTTGCCAAAATTGACCACCAGCCTGGTATTCACAACATCTGACGTACAGTTATTATCTACCCAGCTGCCGCCGTACAAATACGGTAAACTCACGGCAATCTGGGCCGTACTGTAATCACCATAGTGGTTAAGATAACCGCCCCAGCAGTTCATCAGACGGGCGATCGGTGTGGCGGCTGGTGGCCAGGATTTGGAAACCGTGCCTCCCAGCGTACCAGTACAATAGTTGAGATAGATGGCTTCATTGCCATACTCTTTTTTGATGCGCTTCAGGTTATCAGCGATGGTGTCAAACGCTTCATCCCAGCTGATGCGCTCAAATCGACCTTCACCACGCTTACCGACACGCTTCATTGGGTATTTCAGACGGTCAGGGTTGTAGACGCGCTTGCGGAAGGAACGACCACGGAGACAGGCCCGAACCTGGTGGTCACCATAGATATCGTCACCGGTGTTATCGGTTTCGGTATGGATGATCACACCGTCTTTTACCTGATGACGCAGTGCACAGCGGGAGCCGCAGTTGACCGTACAGGCAGACCACACTGACTTGATCTCTTCAACCGCAGGTTTGGCCTCTGTCGCAGAAGCTTTCACAGGTAGTGTGCGCGCAGCAACGACTGCCGCACCGCCCGCAGCGGTTCCCCACTTCATAAACGTTCTTCGCTTCACCGTGGAAGCAAGCACTTTATCCACAATTTCTTTCATTGATATCGCCACCCCATCATAAATACTGGTCGTGATCACAGATTGCTCAGACAATTATCAGATTCTGCTTTCCCTGCAGACATAAAGGTGTGAACAAAAAGTGCCGCCAACCAAATGGTGGGCATTATAATTGGACAGTAATTAACCGGCAGATGACCTGAATCAAGACCATGTGATTTAAAGTACAACTACGTACTAACTCAGGAAAACTACATATTTCAGACAGCAATAAAAAAGCCCCATGGCCAAAACCAGGGGGCTTTCAGAAAGACGATCGTCTGCGATCAGGCAGTCAAACTTCTTACGTCTTCTACTGAATCCAGAGTCAGCGCTTCACGGGCCAGGCTCTGGCAGTGCTTATAGTTCAGACTGCGAACACGGGCCTTAACCACCGGGATTGCCGGGACACTGATGGACAGTTCCTGAACGCCCAGGCCGACCAGGATAGGCACCGCATTCGGGTCACTGGCCAGGCTGCCACAGATACCCGTCCACTTGCCTTCTTTGTTGGCTGCTTTCACCGTCATATCGATCAGGCGCAATACTGCCGGGTGAAGACCATCGACCCGTGCCGCCAGTTTTGGATGACCACGGTCAACAGCCAGGGTGTACTGGGTCAGGTCATTGGTACCGATGGAGAAGAAGTCCACTTCTTTAGCAAAATGATCGGCCAGCAGCGCAGCGGACGGCACCTCAATCATAATACCCACTTCAACGGTGACGCCTGTCGTTTCCTGCTCTTCCAGCACCAGTTTTTTCACGGCACGGAATTCATCCAGGGAGCTGATCATCGGGAACATGATACGGGCATGACCGGCATGAGCCGCCTTCAGGATCGCACGAACCTGCTTGCGCAGCATGGTCGGACGGTTAATACCGATACGCACGCCACGTTCACCCAGAAACGGGTTCTCCTCTCTTGGCAGGGGCAGATAAGCCAGAGGCTTGTCACCACCGACGTCCAGAGTACGGATAATGACCGGGCGGTCTTTACCCATAGCGTCCAGAATACCTTCGTAGGCTTTTATCTGCTCATCCATGGTGGGTTCGGTTGCACGTTCCATATAGAGGAACTCGGAACGCAGCAGACCTACCGCTTCAGCACCCATTTTGACCGCTTTTTCCGCATCGTCCTGGTTGGCGATATTGGCAGCGATCTCAACATGATGGCCATCCAGAGTCACCGCAGGCTGGTCCGCCACTTGCAGCGCCGCAGCATGTTCCGCCGCCGCACGTTCCTGGCGGGCAACGGTTCTGTCGATCTCTTCCTGAGTAGGATTAACCAGCATGTAACCCTTGTTGGTGTTCAGGATAACATCGGTACCGTTCTCATACTGACGAACACTGCCCGGTACGTTGACCAGGTAAGGAATACCCAGGGAACCGGCCAGAATCGCCGCATGGGAAGTCGCGCCGCCGTGCAGGGTCACGATACCAATCACGCGCTGGCGATCGAGAGTCACCACTTCAGAAGGCGTAATGTCTTCCAGACAGAGAATGGTGTTTTCCGGCAGCTGATCGGTGCCGCCTTCAACGCCCATCAGGTAACGCAGAACCCGAAGACCAACGTCTTCTACATCGATGGCCCGGGCCGCCAGCAGCGGGTTATCCAGCTTGCGCATTTCATCCGCTTCGGCCAGAAAACTTCGGTGCCATGCCCACATGGCGCTCTTGCCTGCTTCAATCAGTTCACGGGCACGATCACTGATCGCCGGGTCGTCCAGTAACTGCTGATGGGCAACAAATACTTCTGCATGACCACCTACATGATCCGCTTCCATTTTAGTCACCAGCTGCTGCAGGGACTCCCGGGCTTTTTGGATACCGTAGCCAAGCTGACCCAGTTCATCGCTGACACCAACACCCTCTTCCGGGTAGCTGGGCAGTTCATGAACCAGATGGTGCAGCTTGCCAATGGCCATACCCGGTGCCGCTTTAACGCCGGGTAAACGACCATCGGAGCCTTCTACCGGTCCAAGCAGTGGCGCTTCTTCTTCCATGGCTTCATCAGCGCCCGGCAGCACGTCGGCCACGGCTTCACCCAAACCACTGCGGAAACCATCCAGAATGGCTGCCATCGCTTCTTTGGCATCAGGGCCGGTGACGGTGATTTGCAGGTTAGAACCCAGCACCGTCTGCAGCCCCATCAGAGCAGTCAGACTGTTGGCCTTGCACTCTTTGCCAGTGTCTTTGTTCAGAATCATCACATCAGAATTGAAGCCTTTGATAATCTGAATCAGAGTGGCAGAAGGGCGGGCATGAAGACCCAATGGGTTCATCAACACAAAATCGTCTGTCAGGGTAATGCTGTCCTGGCGGCTGTATTTGCTCTCGGTGGACATCTCCTTTTCAGGCTCAGCCCCAATGGCAAATACGGTATCCTGCCCCGCTGTTACTTCGGTACGGGGATTTACCACCACACCGGTTTCCCCGGTGGTGATCATAATCGCGGTCTGCAGGCTGGCCGCCCTGGCTCCGACAAACTCGGGATCAAACGACAACAGCTGCTGACCAACAGACACTTTGTCGCCTATTTTAACGTTGGTCTCAAAGCCTTCACCACGCAGAACAACCGTATCGATGCCCACATGGATCAACACTTCCACACCGGAATCTGTCTTGATCGCCACGGCATGTCTGGCGTCATGGAGCTGGCTGATGGTACCGGCGCACGGTGCCAGTACCACAGAGTCCGTTGGGTTGATCACAATACCGTCACCGATCAGTCGACCAGCAAATACCGGGTCAGTGGATTCCTCGATGGATAACAGCATTCCGGACAGAGGCGCAACCAGTGACAGTTGGCAAGGTTTGCCCTCTTTTTTGACATCTTGATGGGAGAGCGTCATGCAGAAACCTCAACATTGGCAAGATCATCCGTCACCGGGATCTTTTTCATTTCATCAGCAATTATTTCAGCCTGGGGACCGACGACGATTTGCAGGTTCTTGTCACCCACACGAACCACCGCCGCTGCCCCCAGCGCCTTAATACGGTCATCACTGACGCTGGCCGTATCTTTCAGCGTCAGACGCAGGCGTGTGACACAGGCATCAATCTGAGTCACGTTCTGGTGGCCACCCAGCACTTTCAGGCACTGACGGGCGAACAGAGCAGTATCTTTTACTTCCACTTTTTTTTTCACTGTCTCCGTAGAAACAGCCGCCGCTACTTGCTGAGTCTGACGCGACTGGGTAGCACTCAGATCTCCAGTAGCCGCACTTTTCTTTACCTTACCGGCAAAGGGCTGCATCAGCGCCTTACCGAGTTTCTGCAAGTAACCAAAAATGTTCATGATTGATCAACCATTTAATTCTTTACAGTGAGAGTATGTCTCGTTCAGTGTGGCGCGGAATTTTACTGATTTATTTTTCCAAGAAAAATAAAAAAGCAAATACATTGACTCAGATCATTACTTAAAGACATTTTCTACCCGTTGAGCACATTGCCAACCGCCTTTATTTTTCATTAAAAAATAAATAAGCTATGACAACACCCCCTGAGCAGGTTAGAGAAGCCTGGAGTTCACGACATGCGCTTTATACCTCTGAAAAACAAGCCAGCCGTTGGTCGTTGGGCTGCTCGATACATTGTCAGCCGGATCAAGGCATTTAATCCGACCCCTGAACGCCCCTTTGTTCTCGGCCTGCCAACCGGCGGCACACCCATCCCGACATATCAGGAACTGGTTCGTCTGCACAGGGAAGGAGAAGTCAGCTTTGCCCATGTTGTTACCTTCAACATGGACGAATACGTTGGCCTGCCTGCCGATCACCCGGAATGTTACCGAATGTTCATGCACCGCCACTTCTTTGATCATATGGATATCCCGGCAGCAAACATTAACTTTCTGGACGGTAACGCAGAAAATCTGGAAGCTGAATGCCTGCGTTATGAAACAGCGATTAAACATTGTGGCGGTATTGAGCTGTTTATGGGTGGTGTCGGACACGATGGGCACATCGCATTTAATGAACCCGGTTCTTCACTATCCTCCCGTACCCGCCTGAAGACGCTGACCACGGAAACCCGTGAAGCCAACGCGCGCTTCTTTGATCAGGACATCAGCCAGGTACCAAAACTGGCACTTACCGTGGGTGTCGGAACGGTTCTGGACTCCCGTGAGCTGATGATTCTGGCCACGGGTTCTGATAAATCCCGTGCGGTTCAGGCCACGGTTGAAGGATCAGTCAACCATATGTGGACAATCTCAGCCCTGCAGCTTCATCCAAAAGCGACGATGATCTGTGATGACCCTGCCACCCTGGATCTGAAAGTTCGCACTCTGCGCTACTTCCAGGATATTGAGTCTGAAAACATCAGGGACTTTTGATATGTCTGCGGATCTGGTCATCAGCCCGGAAAAGAGTTACGCGCTGGTTAATTTCAAACCGTTAACCGGTGACCCGGAACAGTCGTCGTTTGATACCATCATTATAGAGAATGGCCGAATTTCGGCCATTGGCAAGGCGGAGGATATTGCCGGTGGTCATCAGGGTGCTGATAGCCTGAAAAAAGTAGACATCGGCGGTCTTACGTTAAGCCCTGGTTTTATCGACCTGCAATTAAACGGCTGTGGTGGTGTTCTTTTTCACAGTGATATCGCCATCGATACGCTGGATATCATGCACAAGAACAACCTCCGCTCAGGTTGTACGGCATTTCTGCCTACGCTGATTACCAGCAGTGATGAGGATATGCGACAAGCGGTCAAGGTCACCCGTGAATACATGGCCAGGCATCCGGATCGTGTACCCGGCGTCCATCTGGAAGGCCCTTATCTGAACCCTCAGCGCAAAGGCATTCATGATCCGGACGTCATACGTGCGCCCTCCTGCGCAATGATCGATTTTTTCTGTGACAATGCAGACGTCATTGCCATGGTGACACTGGCACCGGAAGTCTGCCCTGAAGGCACCATTGAAACGCTGAGTAAAGCGGGCATTGTTGTGTCCATCGGCCACACCAATGCCACCTGTGCACAGGCTAAAGCGGCAGAACAGGCGGGGGCAACCTTTGCCACTCATCTGCATAACGCCATGAGCCCCCTGGGCAGCCGCGAGCCTGGTGTGGTAGGTGCCGTCTTTGACAGCCATGCTATGGGTGCCGGTATCATTGCTGACGGTCTTCACCTGTCCTGGGAAAACCTGCGCATCGCCCATCGTCTGATGCAGGACCGTCTGGTGCTGGTGACCGATGCAACCACGCCGACCGGTACGGATATGGCCACCTTTGTCTTCGCCGGACAAACCATCTATCACCAGGATGGCAAGTGCTCCAATGCAGATGGCACCCTGGCAGGCTCCGCACTCACCATGATTGCTGCGGTCGCCAATAGCATTCGGGCAGGGATTGAGCCTCAGGCAGTGATTCGCATGGCTACCGTCAATGCAGCAAAAGCCATTCATATTGAAAGTCAGATGGGCAGCATTGCGGTTGGGCAGTTTGCCAACCTTGCCATTTTCGATGACAACTTTACCCTGCAGGGTACGGTGAGCGGTGGTGAGCTGAAACTACAAAAATGACGACAGTAATTGCTAATCTGGACTTTGTAAAAGAGCGGAACATTTCTGCTGTTTACCAAGCGATTGTTGATCATGGCTCCATCTCGAGAATCCAGATAGCCAGACAATGTCGTCTGGCTGCCGGTAGCGTGACCCGTATCACCCGACAACTGATGGAAGCAGGCCTGATTGTTGAACAGGAACAGCAGACCTCTGAACGGGGGCGTCGGGCCACATCGCTGGCTCCCCGGCAGGGCCAGATCCAGATTCTTGCGGCAAGGGCAGGCAGAACCAAACTCCACCTGGGGTTGTGTGACCTGTCAGGCAAGCTGCTGGCTGAGTACTCAGAGCCAATTCAGCCTTTGAATCAGGTTGAATTTACCAAACAGCTGATTGCCTCACTGAGAAAATTCCTCAAAACCCATAAGAAGTATATTCGTTGTCTGGCCGGTGTTGGCATCACAACGCCCGGGCTGGTCAATTCAGCCAAAGGGATTATTACTTTCATGCCCCACCTTTCGGTCAGCAATCTCCCTTTGGCAGAGCAGGTGTCTGACGCATTGGGGATTCCCTGCTTTATCAACAACTTTATTTCGTCCATGGCGCTGGCCGAGCACCACTTTGGTGTCAGCCGTGGATTTAGAAACAGCCTCTTTGTCAGCGTCCATAACGGGGTGGGAGCCGGTATGATTCTGGACGATAAGCTCTATGAAGGCAGCACCCTGGCCGTTGGCGAGATTGGCCATATTCAGATCGATCCGCTGGGAGAACGGTGTTACTGCGGTAACTTTGGCTGCCTGGAAACCCTGGTCTGTAATCCGGCCATAGAAAAGCGCTGTCATAAGCTGCTGGCGTCGGGTGTTCCCAGTCTGTTAAATAAGAGCCAGACAAAAAAGGCGGATATCCTGGCAATCTGTCATGCCGCGAACGAGGGCGATCAGCTGGCAAATGATCTACTGAAAGAAGCCGCCGGTAACCTTGGCAGGGCAATAGCCATGAGTGTCAACCTGCTGCGACCGGACACGGTGGTGCTTGCCGGTGAGATCTGTGCCGCCGCCACGATTATCCACCCGGTGATCAAACATTGTCTGAAAACGCAGACGGTTTCAATCAATGAAAACCTTGAAACCAGCGTCGTTTACTCAACGCTTTATGACAGCCCATGGTATGGCGGGTTTACCCTGGTAAGAAGGGCGCTTCTGGAAGAGGGGCTGCTATTGAAACTTATCCAGTAAGAAAGCGGGGAAGGGAGATATTGTTACTGTGAGCCAGGCTCGATTTTGCGATGCTATCAGGAAAAAAGCTGGCTGTTAAAGCCAGCAGTCAGTGCATCGAAAGGAACAGTCGTTGGCCATGAGGGCCCCAGCGAAGCCGTGAGGCCTAGGGCTTTGGGCTTTGGGCTTCCATAATTAAACATCTGTCGTTAATTTGGATCATTCAGCAATTCCATTTTCAAATAATCGAACTTATTTAGTAGGTTGTTGTCATAAACTAACGGAGGATATTGCAATGCAACCTATACAAGGCGCTTCATCAGCGGCAGTTACATCGCCGCAGGAACAAACCAACTCTTCAACATCAAATTCAGGTGCCTCACTTGACCCTCACAAAGTCTCCATTGCAGGACTCGATAAAGCAATTGTATTAATGCTGGTTTATAGCAATCGAAATGGCTAAAAGAATAATGAATTCAGCTGAATAGCAATTTGATAAAAACTCCAATAACTAATAAACCAGCTACTGACCATGCGAATAGTTGCCAACGATCTTCATCCATGTCATCAGGTTATAGTTATGAATACGATCCAGAGTGTTCCTTCCAGCTCCCATCCACAGCCTGTTGAGGCGCTGCCTTTGCAGGTTCTGGCGGCACCGGATACCGGGATAAGCGATGGTGATGACCGCTCTAATCCGTTGAACGAGGCATCAGTACTGGCCGCCTGCCGCAATAATAACCTGGTCTGGCTCCGGGAGTTACTGGCCGAAGACCCGGAACTGGCAAAACTGACAGCTCCGTCCGGCGCGACCAACCATCCGGTTTCTCCACTCCATATCACTGCCCAGGGAGGGCATAAGGAGGCTACAGAATACCTGCTGAATACAGCCTTGCAGGGTGTACCGGAGGCAGAAAAGGCTAATACCGCCATCATGCTCATGACGCTCCGTAATAGTAATGGCGTAACCCCGTTTTATCTTGCCGCTCAGAATGCCAATGAGTGGGTCTTGTTAACTTTCCTGAACTACCTGCTGACATTGCCTGAGGCAGATACTGCCAGGGCACTGGTGACGGTCATGAATACTGCCCGTAAAGATGGCCAAACCCCGCTGTGTATAGCGATCAAAAGAGGCGATGACCGGATGGTATGCTGCTTCCTGGAGGTCCTGAAATACTCACCGGAGGCCAAAAGAGCCGATACCATGATCAAGGTGCTGGCCCCTGACAGGCAGAGCGAGGGTAAGGGTGAGAGGCAGCCACTCCATTTGGCTGCCAGCATGGGCAATAGCGGGATCATCAAGTTATTGCTGGAGACTGTTTCAGCGGTACCGTCTTCAGAGCGGAGCAAGGTAGCCAGGGCGGTGGTGAATGCCACTGACGCCCATGGTGCTACGCCGCTAATCATTGCTGCACAAGGCAGGTTTGGCAGGATTGTCCAGTATATACTGGCGGTCATCAGTGAAGTGCCAGAGTCAGAAAGGGCCGGGGTTGGAAATGCGTTGGTGAATACCGCCAACAAAGATGGGGCAACCCCACTCTACGCAGCAACCTCGGTTAAAGACAGGCCTATTGTGTCGATGCTGCTGGCGCATGGTGCTGACCCGGAACAGGTAAAGGTTCGCTGCGCCCCGGGAACATACCGAAGATTGACTCCCCCCCGCCAGATGGCACCAGTACTGGCTGCCTGTAGTAATAATGACCTGGTCCGGCTCCGGGAGTTACTGACCGAAGACCCGGAACTGGCAAAACGGGCAGCCCCGTCCGACGCGACCAACCATCCGGTTTCTCCACTCCATATCACTGCCGGGGGAGGGCTTGTTGAGGCCACAGAATGCCTGCTGAATACGGCCTTGCAGGGTGTACCGGAGGCAGAAAAGGCAAATGTTGCCATCATGCTCATGACACCCCGCCATAGCAATGGCGAGACCCCGTTGCATCTTGCCGCACAGAATGCCAATGAGTCGGTCGTGTTAACTTTCCTGAACTACCTGCTGGCATTGCCTGAGGCAGATATTGCCCGGGCACTGGTGGCGGTCATGAATGCTGCCAGCAAAGACGGCCAAACCCCGCTGTGTAAAGCGATCAAAAGAGGTGATGACCGGGTGGTATGCTGCTTCATGGAGGCCCTGAAAAACTCGCCGGAGGCTAAAAGAGCCGATACCATGATCAAGGTGCTGGCCCCTGACAAACACAATGGGCGCAGGGGTGAGAGGCAGCCTCTCCATTTAGCGGCCAGCATGGGCAATAGCAGGATCATAAAGTCACTGCTGGAGTCTGTTTCAGCGGTACCGCAACCACAGCGGAGCAAGGTAGCCAGGCAGGTGGTTAATGCCACTGACGCTCATGGTGCTACGCCGCTATTCATTGCTGCACGAGGTGGGTTTGCCAGGATTGTCCAGTATATACTGGGGGTCATCAGTGAAGTGCCAGAGTCAGAAAGAGCCGGGTTTGGCAATGCGTTGTTGAATACCGCCAACAAAGACGGAGCAACTCCACTCTACGCCGCAACCTCGGCCAATGACAGGACTGCTGTGTCGATGCTGCTGGAGCACGGTGCTGACCTGGAACAGGCAAAGGTTCGCTGGGCCCTGGGCAAATACAAGAGAAGCCCCCCCCGTCAGGCAGCAGTCCAACGTGGTAACAGGAGTATCGTTGCCTTGATCGATAAAGCGATTCAGTCACGCAAGGCAACGGGGCTTCAGTCAGGAAAGGAACCTGCTGAGACTGTTTAGGGAAAAATTCTTTACGACGATTTTGGGTGAAAACATTCTTTAACGATGAGTAACAGGAAAAATAGCGCCATATAACATAATGACGCTCTTTTTCTTTCTCGTTATTTTGTCAGGCTCTGAATAGCCATTGCACCGACACCTTCGCCATTATCTCTGTCATATCGACGTGTATCTATGACATCTCCTGATATATTAGTTTTAATTGCTCTGCCCCGGACATATTCAAGATTCAGCGTTTCAGAAACCAGTGAACTCGCTTCATCAAGAGACATAAATTTATCAGAATCCTTAATCTTGAAGGTATACATGTTTGGAGGGTATGCGGGCGTAGGATTGTGTGACTCGGGAGGGCTATAAAAACTGCCCATCGGGTTACGGGCGTAATTATATAAAGCCATCAAGACTTGCCCCTTCTCCAAATTCACTATGGAGACTTTATGCCCTCCAAAAGCAGTGCCCGCAGCAGGAGCCTGAGAATCGCAGGAAGTATTTTTTGGAGTAGCCCCAGCAGCCTGGTTTGATAAAGGAGTCATAAATCACAAAAACATGAGTTTTTTTGGTACTTGGTACGACCCCAAAAAAAACAGAAAAGTTCATAAATGGGAATTTAAAATTTCAGACAACTGTAGTTGTCTAACCGGTCAACTACCGGTAAGAGGCTAATTCTGGTTCCAATCTAAAATCCAGGCAGCATAAGACGTGTTCAATTGATGAAAAACCATGCTTTTCGTTGGGACTCATGTTAAAAACAGGCCTATAACAACAATAATCAGGCTCGCCCCATGAATCCGATTGTGTACGCCATACCAATCTTCTTGCTGATGATCCTTGTTGAAGTGATCGCCACCATCATTCGCAAGAAGGATTACTATCGAATTAACGATGCCATAAACAGCCTGAGTACGGGGATGCTTAACGTCACCACGGGTGTTATTTTCAAACTGGGTATTTATACCCTTATTTATAATCATGCAGCGCTCCTGTCACTGGATAGCAACGCCCTCTGGGTATGGGTCCTTGGGTTTGTCTTGCAGGATTTTTTCTATTACTGGAATCATCGCAAAGGCCATGAAATCAACCTGCTCTGGGCCGCCCACTCGGTGCATCACCAGAGTGAGGAGTATAATCTGACCACGGCTCTGCGCCAGACCAGCACCGGCTTTCTGTTCTCATGGGTGTTCTACATTCCCATGGCCATTCTTGGCATCCCGCCTTATGTCTTTTTGACGGTAAGCCTGATGAATCTGCTTTATCAATATTGGGTGCATACCCGCCATATTCCAAAGCTTGGCTGGTTTGAACGGCTGTTTGTTACCCCTTCAAACCATCGGGTGCACCATGCCAAAAACCGGAAGTATCTGGATAAGAATTATGGTGGGGTATTTATTATCTGGGACCGGCTGTTTGGCACATTTATCGAAGAAGATGAAAACTATGAGCCCATCCGCTACGGCACGCTAACGCCTCTGAGAAGCTGGAACCCGGTGTGGGCAAACCTGCATCTTTATACCGGGATGTGCAGGGATGCCTTTAATACCAAAAGCTGGAAAGACAAACTCACACTCTGGTTCAGACGCACAGGCTATCGACCTGCGGACATCGCCTCACCGATGAAGATGCCGGATATTCACGGCTATAAGAACTATAACCCTGACGTCAGCATGGGCTTGAAAGTCTATGCACTGATCCACTTTGCCATGCTTGTGCTGGCAACCACGGTATTGTTAGCCATCAGCCACAACACGCCTTACGGCTTCAATGCACTCTGGACATTTGTTCTTGCACTGAACCTGATCGGTATTGGCTGGTTGCTGGAAAAATTCACCGGATTGATCGTTATTGAAGCCATACGCTTTGTATTTACCGGGGCAACCATCGTTGTATCCAATGGTATATGGATTGATCTGATGCCAGACTGGACCTGGCAGTTTGTTTTAGTCAGCGGAGTTATGTCACTGCTGGTGCTGAAAACCAGTGGTATTGCCAGCCCTTCTGCCTATTCTATGATCCCGGACCCGACTGAAGCCCAGCCTTAATCTTTATTACCCACAGAACACTTATGCCTCCCGGCCTGTCCTGGCCAAGGGGCATATGGAACTTACCTGGCCGTACACAGTCTAAGTTAGAAAACGGCGTTCTCATAATAATTCCCCCCTGACAAAGTCTTTCGATATTTGAGGGCAAATTATTGAAATTTAAGGAATTTAAATAATGATTAACAACACAGTTGAAAATATTACTCATTATGTTAAGGCGGCATTAAAACTGCCGCTTAACATTGTGCGTTGGTTTTGTGGAAGAGTGGTGACCATTGCCCACAATATTTCCAACTTCCTGTCAAAACGATCAGACCAAAATGACAGTTCTGACCTGCAACAAAAGGATATTTCGGATCGTACTGTTTCTTCATCCCACTCTCAGCCTATGTATCATGTAAGGGAGACCGTAACTACTGCAGTTTTTCCTTTTGGCAACCTGGAAAAAATACTGGATTGTCATAGCAGTGACTTTGAATCTGCCGAAGCATTTGCCCAGGAAAAAACGAGGCTTCTGCAGGAAGCGAAGTGGCTTCACATAAAGTGGAATGAGACTGACATGTTATGCCTGAAAATAATCACTAAAACGAATGCTGAAGGGAAACAGGTAACTTGTCATTTGGGCAAAGAAGTTGATCGAACCAACAGCAGAAACTCGTCATGACCGTTGATTCTGCCCATACAACCGATAGGCTTCCAAGGCTGATGCCTCATCCACCAGCATTTTCTCAAATTGCCTCAGCTCCCCGGCCAGGGGAGAAGACGCCTTAGGTGCCTGCAGCTCAATTTTCAGATCATTTTCATGAATGATGGATAACTTGAGATCATGAACAGCCTCAACGTAAGCTTTATCCGCCTGCCTGAAGTCACTGGCAACGTTTGCGGCAACACAGTCCTTGAGACAGTCAACCACCCGAGCCCGCTCTTCAGTCACCCTGGACTGCCCACGGCCCTCCAGCAGGTCCAGCCAGAGCTGCGACTGCTCACAATCCAGCTGTAGCTTGCGTAACGCGTGATCACGGACACCCTCAGCCTTGCCTTCTCCCAGGCGCTGCCAGGCCATTTGATTCTTCTGCTGGACCAGCGCAATCATCGTTCCAATCTTTTTCTGTTTATCAATAGGTTTGAGACGGGAGACCATCTTATAGACAGAGGTTGGCAGAAAGTTTTTTATTCTTGCCAGAAGGCTCTTGTTATTGGTTTTGAGACTCTTTCGGGAAGAAGGCTCAGCCAGCATAACACTTCGGTTCTTGAGGATTTTTTTCAGCTCTTTGAAGATTTTCTTATCTTCGCTGATGGCAGCCGACGCTAACCTTGGGCTGTTATTTACAGAATCCTTTGAGGGATCCTCTGTCGGGCCACCATCAGACGGGTCCGGGTCACTCATTAAACATCCTTATGTTTATAATGACCCCTTAATGATAGTCAATGGCGCATCCACGCGTGGTATTTTTCCACCAGCGACAATACACCCTGGGGTGCATGGGCTTTTTTCCACTCACCCGCAGCGTATTTGTTGGCTTCGCTCAGTGTCGGGTAGATATGAATAGTCCCCAGGATTTTATTAAGACCCAGACCGTGTTTCATGGCACTGATATACTCCGTAATCAGCTCACCGGCATGATAACCAACAATGGTGACTCCCAGAATCTTATCCTTGCCCGGCACGGTCAGCACTTTCACAAAGCCCCGTGCCTCTTCATCCGCTATGGCTCTATCCAGGTCATCAATACCGTATTTGGTCACTTCATAGGCAATGCCCTGTTCCCGGGCCTCCTGCTCATTCAAACCCACTCTGGCCACTTCCGGATCGGTAAAGGTACACCAGGGAATTACTGAGTAATCCACTTTGAACTTTTTGAAACGGCCAAACAGTGCATTCACCGCACAATACCAGGCCTGATGTGCCGCCGTATGGGTAAACTGGTAAGGTCCTGCAACATCGCCACAGGCATAGATATTGGGGTAACGGGTCTGCATGTAGTCATTAACCTCAATGGTTCCCCGCTCAGTTAACTCGATACCCAGCGCTTCAAGGCCAAGATTTGCCGTATTGGCTTTGCGACCCGTGGCAAACAGGGCGATATCAAAGTCAATTTCTACGGTCTGACCGGCAAATTCCGCTGCCAGAAATTGACGCTCGACGCCGGTGTCCGGATCCGGCAACTTATGGAAAGAACGGGCTTCGTGTTTCAGCCTCAGGTCGACGCCATCCTGAATAAACTGATTCATCACCAGTTTTGAAACATCGTCATCTTCACGATGCAACAGCCGGGCTCCGTGATCCACCTGAATAACCTGAACCCCCAGCCTGGTGAAGGCCTGAGTCAGTTCACAGCCAATAGGGCCACCGCCAATCACCAGCATTCGACCGGGCTTCTTGCGCAAGCCCCAAATGGTGTCCGATGTGTAGTATTCGATTTGCTCAAGACCCGGCAGCGGTGGCACATAGGGGCGACCACCACTGGCAATGACAATATTTCGGGACGTGATTCTTTTACCATCCACTGCTACTTCCCAGGGGCTGATCAGCTGCGCGGAGCCACTGATACAGTTAACTCCCAGACCGGAATAACGCTCCACAGAATCGTGGGGCTCAACCTTGCCAACAACCTCCTGAACCCTCTCCATTACTTTGGCGAAATTAACCTGCCCGGACGCATGTTCTATACCGAACTCATCGGCCCGCTTCAGGTAATGGGCCATTTTGGCGGAGCGAATCAGGGCTTTGCTGGGCACACACCCGGTATTCAGGCAATCGCCCCCCATTTTATGCTTTTCAATCAGTGATACTTTGGCCTTGACCGCCGCAGCAATATAGCTGCTGACCAGCCCGGCAGAACCGGCACCAATCACGGTCAGGTTATTATCAAACTGTGCAGGCTGCGGGTAGCTGCGATATAAACGACGACGTCTTAACCACTCCATCACCATTCTGGCAATCCAGGGGAAAATACCCAAAAGTACAAATGAAGCGATCAATGGTGGCGTTAAAATCCCTTCAAGAGACAGCTCCTCCACCAGACCAAGCTGGGCACCGGCATTGACGAAAACCGCCGTGCCCGGGAGCATTCCCAGCTGACTGACCAGGCTGAAGGTCAGGACCCGCATGGAGGTCAGCCCCATCACCAGGTTGATCACAAAGAAAGGCACCGCCGGAATCAGTCGGAGCGTTGCCAGATAAAAGGCTCCGTCCTTGTTCACGCCGTTGTTAATGGTCTCCAGATAACCGGAAAACTTTTGTGCTACCCAGTCTCTTAATAAGGTTCTGGAAAACAGAAAAGCCAGGGTGGCTCCCAGGGTGCTGGCAAAAGAGACCAGCAACACACCATGAAACAGGCCAAAAATGGCCCCCGCCACCACCGTAAGCACTGCCGCTCCCGGCAGTGACAGGCCGGTTACCGCTACGTAGATGATAAAGAAAGCGACAGCCGTCAGTACCGGATCATCACGATAAAGGCCCTGAAAGAAATCACGGGTCAGGTATTGCTGACCGTCCAGGGCGTAAAACGCACCAATTGCTGCGGCCAGCACTGTCAGCAAAAGCCATTTCTTGTTATTCATAACACCTTCCAGTAGCTACAAACATCTGTTTGATACGACAATCCCTGCAAAATCATACGTTTTTTCCCGTATAATGCCAGCCATTATTGTCAAATTAGAAACTGTGGCTGTTTGGCCTGTTGAAGCTTCGTTGCGAGCCGGCCCT
>NZ_JBLYNS010000106.1:0-18163 GCF_049310205.1 Endozoicomonas sp. ALC013
CGGCTCTACCCGACCGGAAACGCCGAGCTGCTGATAATCTGCCAGGCACTGCTCAAAGGTTCCCTTACCGGTCTGGTGCCAGACGTCAGTCTGAGTACCACAGTTTTGTAAAACCCGGGGAATCATCTGGTTGATTGCCAGGGCTCCCCGGCTCCCCCCAACGACCAGAAGCCTTAAGGGAGTGCGTGGTAAATGGGCAGGAACAGCGACAATCTCCGGACGCACCGGATTCCCGGTCAGCATAACTTTCCGGGCAATGCGTGAAGAGAGCCCCGCAAAGGTTCCCGGAAACGCTTCAAGCACCCGGGTAGCAATCCTGGCCAGCAGTTTATTGGTCAGGCCTGCCACGGCATTTTGTTCATGAACCACCAGGGGAATTCCCAACAACCGCGCAGCCACACCACCCGGCCCTGTGACATACCCCCCCATACCAACAACACAAACCGGCCGGTGTTCTCTCAGAACCCGAACGGCTTTAAATAATGAAACAGCCAGACGCCAGGGAGCTTTCAACAGAAAACTCAACCCTTTGCCCCGCAAGCCGGTGACCGGAATACAGCTAATATCAATCCCATGCCCGGGCACAAGCTCGGCTTCCATGCTTCCGGGAGTACCCAGCCAATGCACCCGGTACCCCTGCTTAATCAGCTCCCTGGCTGTAGCCAGCCCCGGGAAAATATGTCCTCCGGTGCCCCCTGCCATGATAATCACTTTGGGTGCCTCCGGAGGCGTTTGAGAAACTGCCTGCTCAGCCATTTGTATTACCTCCAGCGGCTTCACTCGTCTTTCGCTCCTGAGCCTTACGCCCCGCAACCGGCTTAACCTCTGTGGCTTTAGTCAGACGACGTTCAAAATCAATGCGCAACAAAATACCAAATGCCAGACAGTTGACAATTAAACTGCTGCCTCCATAGCTGATCATGGGTAAGGCCAGCCCTTTAGTGGGCAGCAGTCCGGTATTCACAGAAATATTAATCAACGCCTGACAGGCAAAAAGCAGGGCAATACCATAAGCGACGAAGCCATGGAATAACATCCCCCTGGCTTCCGCTCTTGAGCCCAGCTGCAATGACCGCCAGGCAACAAACAGAAACAGCCCAAGCAGCAGCAACGAACCAATCAGGCCAAACTCTTCTGCCAATACGGCAAAAACAAAATCCGTGTGCGCCTCCGGCAGGTAAAACAGTTTCTGAATGCTATTGCCCAGCCCTTCACCCAGCCAGGCTCCCCGACCAAACGCGATCAGAGCCTGGGTTAACTGATAGCCACTGCCAAAAGCATGGGCCCAGGGATCCATGTAGGAGGTGATACGAGCCATACGATAAGGCTCCATCCAGATCAACAGGACAATCAGGACAATCACGCCGGCAATCATAACCAGAAACTGGTGGAACCGTGCGCCCGCCATAAAGATCATCCCCATCACCGCCACGGTCAGCACTACCAGCGCACCAAGATCCGGCTCCGCAAGCAGCAGCAAAGCCAACCCGGAGAGCACCAGCATGGGTTTGATAAAGCCACTCCAGCGAGTACGCACTTCATCAAGATGTCGCACCAGGTAGCCTGCCAGATAAATCACTACACACAGCTTGGCAACCTCTGAGGCTTGCAGGTTAAAAAAGCCAAGGGGAATCCAACGCACACTGCCATTAATTTCCCGGCCCACAATCAGCACCAGCACCAGCAGAAAGAACGCAACCAGCAAGCCAACCCAGCTCAACTGCTGAATCCGGCTGACAGGCACCAGCATCATGACGCCCATGGCACCCAACCCCACTACCATAAACAGAAACTGCTTAAAAACGACTCTGAATGGATCACCAAAGGTCGCACTGGAAACATCCATGGAGGCTGAACCCACCATCACCAGACCAATGGCCAGCAAGGCAAGCACAGCCCCGAACAGGGTCATGTCAACATTCGTGGACCTTGCCCCTTCCTGTTCTATGGACTCTTTCTCCGTGAGAAAGCTGTGTCGAACCCGCTTCAGCATACAATCAAACCATTGACCAGCTCGGCAAATCGGTCACCCCGATGCTCAAAGCTGTTGAACATATCAAAACTGGCGCATGCCGGTGCCAGCAGCACGGCATCACCGGGCTCGGCCAACTGTGCAGCAAGACTGACAGCATCATCCAGACTGGCAACCTGATGAATCTCTGCACTGCCCTGCACGGCCTGCTCAATGGCGGGCCCGTCACGCCCAATCAGGATCAGATGACTGACATAACGCGCGACCGCTGGCTGCAAATCGGAGAAATCCGCACCTTTACCATCACCACCGGCAATCAGAATAATCTTGCCTGCAAGCCCTTCGCCCAGGCCTTCAATAGCCGCAACGGAGGCTCCGACATTGGTGGCTTTGGAGTCGTTAAACCAGGCAACGCCATCCTGCTCACCCAACCATTGGCAACGGTGTTTCAACCCGGGAAAGGCCATCAGCGCTTCGAACATGACATTGGCATCAAGACCTATCGCTTCGCCCAGGGCCAAAGCAGCAAGGGCATTCAAATAATTGTGACGGCCTTTGAGTTTCATCTGGCGGGTATTGATCTGCTTTTGCAGCCCCTTGCTCAGCCAGATGCCGTCATCGTCAGCAAGAAGCCCCATCTGGCCAAGATCCGGAGCCCCGCTGGTAAAGGTCACCGCTCCCGCAGTCACTGGAAGCAATGGGGAAGTAAGAGGGTCATCCCGATTAAATACGGCGGTTCCGCACCCTTTGTAAATGCGCTGCTTGGCCTGGTGGTATTCAACCAGCGTCGGGTAACGATCCATATGGTCCGGGCTGATGTTCAGAACCGTTGCCGCCGTTGCACGGAGGCTATAGGTGGTTTCCAGCTGGAAACTGGAAAGCTCCAGAACGTAAACATCAATACTGTCATCATCCAGCAAATCAAGTACCGGAGTTCCGATATTACCCCCTACGCCAGGCTTAAGCCCTGAACAGCTGACCATTTCACCAACCAGCGTGGTCACCGTGCTTTTGCCATTGGAGCCGGTAATGGCAACGAGTGGCTTCTTTTTTGATGAAAAAGCCGAGGCCGTATTGACCGCTCGACAAAACAGCTCAATATCACCAATGGCAATAGCGCCATTGTCCATCGCCCGGGCGATCGCCGGTTCCGACAGAGCGATGCCCGGACTAACCACCAACTCATCGGCAGCCATTAACCACTGCTCGTTGAAACCACCGGTATGCAGGGGCACACCAGGAAATAGCTGACGACATTCCGCTTCACCCGGAGGTGTTTCCCGGGTATCAATAATTTTGAATGGCAACCCCTGGCTATGAAGATAACGGGCACAGGACAACCCGGTCTTGCCAAGACCGATAATCACACGATGACAGCTCGAGCCAATCAGCCCTGATGGCTCGTTCTCTGCTGCAGCTGTTTTCTTAACAAGAGTACTTCTTGTCACAATCCCGTTACCCTTAAACCCGTTAGCGAATTTTCAACGATGCCAGTCCAATCAGAACCAGCACAATAGTAATAATCCAGAAGCGCACGATGACCCGCGGTTCAGGCCACCCTTTCAACTCAAAGTGGTGGTGCAGCGGTGCCATGCGAAATATACGACGACCGGTTAACTTGTAGGAGCCCACCTGCAAAATGACAGAGACCGTCTCCATAACAAAAACACCGCCCATAATAATCAGCACGATTTCCTGGCGGACGATAACCGCAACAACCCCGAGGGCAGCACCCAGCGCAAGAGCACCCACATCGCCCATAAAGACCTGGGCCGGGTAGGTGTTAAACCAGAGAAAACCAAGGCCTGCCCCGGCGATGGCAGCACAAAATACCATCAGCTCTCCGGCTCCCGGCACCGCAGGAATCAGCAGGTACTGGGCAAAGGTTGCATGTCCACTCAGATAGGCAAATACCGCCAGGGCTGAAGCCACCATCACAGTGGGCAAAATAGCCAGACCATCCAGGCCATCCGTCAGGTTGACGGCATTACTGGAACCGACAATGGTCAGGTAGGCCAGCACCACAAAAAATGGCCCCAGCTGCAACGTGGCATTTTTGAAAAAGGGAATAATCAGGGTTGTTTCTGTCGCGGATGGCGCGGTAAAAAACAGGAAAAAAGCGGCACCCAGGCCAGCAACCGATTGCCAGAACATCTTCCATCGAGCGGGCAGACCACGGGAGTTCTTTTCAACCACTTTGCGGTAATCATCCACCCAGCCAACCGCACCGAAAATACCGGTAACAAACAGCACAACCCAGACGTAGCGGTTACTCAGATCGGCCCATAGCAAGGTGCTGATGGCAATGCAGATAAGAATCAGGGCACCACCCATGGTCGGGGTGCCAGCCTTGCTTAAATGGCTTTGCGGACCATCATCACGGACCGCCTGGCCAATCTGGTAAAAACTCAGTTTGCGAATAAAGTGAGGCCCAAGCCATAAGCTCATGGCCAGAGCCGTGAGGACCCCGAAAATACCTCGCAACGTGAGGTACTTGAACACCAGAAATCCATGGTAATACTGGGCTAAATAATCTGCCAGCCAGACCAGCATCAGGCATCTCCCTTGTAATCAGACCCAATCAGAGCCTGGATAATGTCCAACATCTTCATCCCTTTTGATCCTTTCACCATGACAGCCATACTGTCGCTGTTAGTAATGCTCTGAAGCTGTGCTTTCAGAAAGGCAATCAACTCGTTTTTATCGTCGAAGTGCTGTCCGCTGCCAAAGGCTTCACTGGCCAGGCGTGCAGAAGGCCCGAAACTCAAAAACTGCTGAATACCCAGTTCTTGCGCATAGCGGCCAATGTCCCTATGACGTTCATCGGATATCTCACCCAGGTCCAGCATGTCACCCAGAACCATAATGGTCCGGCCGCCACAGTCCGCCAGCTGCTCCAGTGCCGCCAGCGTCGCTTTCGGGTTGGCATTGTAAGTTTCATCAATCAGGACTGCACCGGACGAATGAACAAAGCGTTGTCCACGCCGCTGATAAGGTCGGGCATTTTCCAGTCCACGGGCAATAATGTCCAGCGACAACCCACAGGCAAGTGCAACCGCCGCCGCGCAACAGGCATTGGTCACCTGGTAGCGCCCCCAGAAGGAAAGCTGCAGCGTTTGTTGCTCTGGCTGCTGCCCCTTTCGGCGAATATGCAGCGTAAATCGGGTGCCTTCCTGATTGGGCGTGATATCACTGGCAAAACAGTTCGCCTCAGGACTCTGGGCACTGAAACTGATAATGTGTCGACCCGGCTTTTGCAGAACCCGGTCACACCACTGACCGTAGAACCGGTCATCCATATTCAGAACAGCTGTACCATCATCCGGCAGAGCATCCAGAATAAACCCTTTTTCCCAGGCAACCCCTTCAACACTCTTCAAATCCGCCAGATGGGTTTCAGCGGCATTGACGATCACGGATACGTCAGGGCTGCCCATATTGGCAATGTATTCAATTTCGCCGGGAGCACTGGTACCCATCTCAACCACGGCAAACTGATGGGCTTCGTTGATTCTTAACAACGTTAAGGGTGTGCCCAGCGCATTATTGAGGTTGCCCTGCGTTGCCAGCGTTGGGCCAGCTTCGGAGAACATGGCCAGCAACATCTCTTTAACCGATGTTTTGCCGCAGGAGCCGGTAACACCGAGCAGACACCCGGAAAAGTGATTGCGATTGGCAGCACCCAACAGCCCAAGCGCCTGTTCACAATTGGTTACCACAATCTGTGGCAAGGCAGCACCAGAGACATAGTGCTCTGTCAGGGCAGCAACAGCGCCTGCCGCCTGTGCTTGGCCCAGATAATCGTGACCATCAAAGCGGGGACCTTTGATAGCAATAAAAAGATCACCCGGTTGCAATGTTCGGGTATCAATACTGACACCGGTAACTGACAGCTCATCATTTGGCAGATCATGTAACTGACCGTTAACAATCCCGGCAACTTCGGCAAGGCGCATCGATTCAATCATGCCTGCACATCCTCTTGAACATTTTGCAACCGAGCGCCTGTGCATTGCGATTGCAATACCCGCTGCACCTGTTCTGCATCATCGAAGTGATGTCGAACACCATCAATTTCCTGATAGGTTTCATGCCCCTTGCCCGCGATCACGATAATGTCACCGGCACTGGCGGAAGTAATTGTGGAACGGATGGCTTCAGAGCGATCAGCAATCACCTGAATGCGCTGACGGTCATTCTCTGTAATACCGTCCAGCGCATCAGTGATGATCTGGCGGGGATCTTCAGTTCTGGGATTATCACTGGTCAGCACTGCTTTATCCGCACCGTTCAAAGCGGCGAACGTCATCAAAGGTCGCTTACCTCTGTCCCGGTCACCACCACACCCATATATACAGACAATTTTCCCGGCTTCTTGTTCGCAATCTTTTTCGGAAGGGGTCATTCTCTTTATTTGCGCACGGTGCTCACGCAATGAAGAAAGCACACTGTCAATGGCATCCGGCGTATGGGCATAATCAACCAGCACCAGCGGCTGAGTGCCACCACCAAACTGCTGCATCCTGCCGGGAGGGGCAGAAATCGCCGGAATAGCCGCCAGAATGCGATCAAGTGCATACCCCTGAACACCCAACGCAGCAATAACCGCCAACAGATTTTCCAGGTTAAAACGTCCCAGTAATGAAGTCGCCAATGTACCCACACACCAGGGCGTATGAAGGGTTGCCCTGAAACCTTGCGGTAACGTTTCAATGTTACTGAGATACACATCTGCCGAAGCATCTTCCAGGGACCAGGTGGTGATATTGGCATTCTGTGGGCAGGAGGAAAGCATCAGCGGTGAAAACTCATCGTCCTTGCCAATAACCGCATACCGGTATGTACACTCGGAAAACAGCCGGGCCTTGGCCGCTGCGTAGTTCTCCAGGGAACCATGATAATCCAGATGATCACGACTGATATGGGTAAACAGCGCCACCTCAAAAGAGACCCCGGACACCCGTCCCTGATCAAGCCCGTGGGAGGACACCTCCATAGCCAGCGCCTCTACGCCATCCGCTACCAGTTGCCCCAGGTACTGCTGCAGGGAAATCACATCACTGGTGGTATTTAAGGAAGCCTCCATCTGCCCCGGCAACCCGCGCCCCACGGTGCCCATTAATGCACAGGGCTTGCCCAGCTGCCCGAGGATTTCAGAGATAAACCAGCAACAGGAGGTTTTGCCATTGGTGCCGGTAACACCAATAACGCTCAACTGTTCAGAAGGTTGCCGATAAAAACGATCAGCCAGGGACCCAACCTTGCCACTGAGGCCCGGAACAAAAAAAACGGACTCATTGCCTGCCGCAGCAGACAGATCAAACCCTTCGCTATCATCCACCAGCACCGCTGCGGCACCTTTCTCCAGGGCATCAGCAATGTAGTTGCGGCCATCGGACTGAATACCGGGAATCGCAATAAACAACTCACCCCCGGTAATCTTGCGACTATCGAGGGTCATATGATTCAGCTTCCTGTCTACCGCTACCACCGGTAGCTGCAGTTCGGCAAGCACGCCATTGAGAGTATTCTCTTGCTCAGCTGTCATTGCTTTTCGCTTTAACCTTCTTCCAATGGTGTAGAAATTTGCTCATCCCGATCATGGGGATTAAATGCCATACGCCGATCTGCCCCCGGATTACCCAACTCACCAGGCTCAACCCCCAGCATTCGCAGCGCCCCGGCTGCCACCTTGGAGAATACCGGCGCGGCAATCAGGCCACCGTAATAGTTCTTGCCAGAGGGATCATCAATAATGACCACCATGGCAAACCGTGGATTATCAATAGGTGCCAAACCGGCAAACATACCTATGTAGCGATCCTTGATATAACCGTTTGGCCCCACCTTTCTGGCCGTTCCGGTTTTCCCGCCAACCTCAAAGGCATCGATCATCGCCCGGCCACCGGTTCCGCCATGAACCACCTCACGAAGCATTTTCCTCAGATCATCCGCCACCTGCTGATCCATTACCCGAACACCGTCGGGCACCACATCTCTCTTGATCAGCGAGACAGGGCGCATCATGCCACCGGAGCCAAGTACGGTATAGGCCTGAGCCAGTTGCAACGGTGTCACGGTCAAACCGTAGCCAAAGGATAAGGTGGCAATCTCGATATCACTCCAGCGATCCCGATAGGGCAAATAGCCCGGATTTTCTCCGGGAAAACCGGTGCCGGTGCTTTGACCAAGGCCAACCCTCTGCAGCAAATCCAGCATCTTATCCGGACCAATGGCCAGCACCATTTTTGACACCCCGACGTTACTGGACTGTCTCAGCACAGTGGTCACATCAATAGCACCGTGATTCCGGTTATCCTTTACCTGATCCCTGCCAAGTCGCAGGTAACCGGGTGCGGTATTAATCACTGAGTCTTTGTGAAACTGACCAGACTCCAGGGCAGCCGCTACCGCAAAAGGTTTCATTGTTGACCCCGGCTCGACCATATCGGTCACCACCCGGTTGCGCATCTTATGGGCCTGCATATCCGCCCGGTTATTCGGGTTGTAGGCAGGCTGATTGACCATTGCCAGCACTTCCCCGGTTTTGACATCCAGCATAATCAAAGAACCGGCCTTGGCCTTGTGCTGCTCAACCGCCTTTTTCAACTCCCGGTAGGCCATATACTGAAGCCTCAGATCAATACTGAGCATCAGTTCCTTGCCGGGGCTGGCACTTTTCATCAGCTCAGCCTGTCGGGCAAGCTGGCCTTTACGGTCTTTCAGCACCCTTCGCTGACCTGGCTCACCGGACAGCCAATCATTGTAGGCTAACTCCAGACCTTCCTGACCAGACTCATCGATATTGGTAAAACCCACCAGATGGGCGGTCACCTCGGCAGCCGGGTAGTAGCGCCGGTGCTCATTGATCGCCCGGACACCCGGCACTCTCAAGGCCATGACCGTTGCCCCCTTCTCCGGTGTCAGCTGCCGTTTTAGGTAGATAAAATCCCGGGTTTTGGCCGCCTGCACACGATCCGATAGCCACTTATGGGAAACGCCCAACGCCTTTGCCAGGTCCTGCCAGCGGTCACTGGCCTGATACAGTACTTCAGGGTCAGCCCAGATCGTGACAACCGGCGTGCTGACCGCCAGCGGGTCACCATTGCGGTCAAAAATTACGCCTCTGTGCGCAGCCACTGACTCATAGCGAACAGAACGCTTATCACCTTCATTTTGCAGGAAGTGCCGATCCAGCAATTGCAAATCGACAATTCGGTAACCAATGGCCAGCCCTGCCACCAGCAGGACCGACTGCAGCATTTTCAGCCGCCACTTCCGGGTCAGGCTATTCACCACACGGCCAATCCAGACAGTCCCCTTGCCAGCTTTGCTCCCGGCCGCTGACCGGTTTCGCGGTGATACTTTCTGTCCCTGAGTTCGCCCCTGAGTCATGGCAGAACCATCTCTATCTTGCTGCTCTTTGGCACATCCATGTCCAGTTTCTCCCTGGCAACCTGTTCAATTTTTCCCGGTGATGTCAGTGTGCTGTGTTCCAGCAACAACTTACCCCACTCAACCTGTGCACTGTTCCGGTTCTCAAGCTCCTGCTGAATCCGGTTATTCAGAAGACGGTTCTCGTAGGAAACGTAACCCACAGACAATCCCGACAATATCACCAGTAACAACAGCAAAAGCGCAGCACCATGAGATCGAAGAAGATGCAGACACGCCAGAAGACCACTATCCATCATCAGGCCCATCATCAAACCAGCTTTTCTGCCACACGCATAACTGCACTTCGTGCCCGGGGATTTTCCTGCACTTCCTGCCGGGAAGGTTTGATCGCCTTGCCCAGACTTTTCATCCGCCGATTCAACTGATCTTCTGTCACCGGCAGCCAGCTTGGCAGCTCATCCCCCTTTTGATGCTTGCGGATAAAGCGTTTGACAATCCTGTCTTCCAATGAGTGAAAGCTGATAACCACCAGTCGGCCACCGGGCTTCAATTTTTCCAGAGCCCGATCCAGACAAAGCACCAGATCCTCCAGCTCCCGGTTGATATGGATTCTGATCGCCTGAAACGCACGGGTCGCCGGGTGCTTACCCTTCTCCCTGGTGGGGCAGGCCGCAGCAATGATATCGGCAAGCCGTCGTGTGGTCAGAATCGGTTCAATATCCCTTTCCCTGACAATGGCCCTGGCCATCCTGCGGGAAAAACGGTCTTCGCCATTTTCCCAGATGACCCGGCTGATCTCCTGTTCTTCTGCCCGCGCCAGCCAGCCAGCGGCAGTCTCGCCATCCTGGTGATTCATCCGCATATCCAGAGGTCCCTCCTGCATAAAGCTGAAACCTCTTTCCGGATCATCCAGCTGGGGCGAAGAAACCCCAAGATCCAGCAAAATCCCATCCACCAACTGGTCACTGTGCACGGAATCCACATCGGTAAAAGAACCGTGATGAATTGCAAAGCGTGGGTCCTCACTGGCCAGCTGGACACCGGTGGCAATGGCCAATGGATCTTTATCAATACCCACCAGCCGTCCCTGCTCTGACAGGGTGTTCAAAATCAAACGACTGTGCCCGCCTCGGCCAAAAGTACCGTCGACATAGATTCCGGCTGGATCCGTCAGCAACGCATCGACAGCCTCATTCAGCAGCACTGTTTTATGCACATGGTCAGCCACCTCATTTTGGGTCGCTACCATTTCCTTGCCACCTTTGCTGACATCTGCCTGACTACCAACACGATTTAACGATTTCATAAACTTTTCACAAAGCTTTCTTAACTCAAAAACAGCAAAAAAAGTGATTTACAAAGAGAGCGACTGCAACTCCATCGGAATCTCTTCTGATTCACTGGCTTCTTTCAGGTATTGGTCGCGGCGCTCATTCCAGCAACGTTCATCCCAAAGCTCGAATTTCTTGCCCTGACCCAGCAAAATACTGCGCTTTTCAAGACCTGCGTAGTCACGCAACAGTGGAGGGATAAGAATACGCCCATTGCCGTCCAGCTCTACATCGGTGGCGTGCCCAATCAAGAGCCTCTGAATCCGGCGGGTCATTGGATGAAAACTGGGAAGTGCTTCAATTTTCTGCTGAATAAGCTCCCACTCATCCAATGGATAAATCAGCAAGCAAGGTTCGTCGGTGTCAATCGTTGCCACCAGGGCACCACCGCAGCGATCCCGCAACACCTGCCGATAACGGGCTGGTATGGCAAGACGCCCTTTGGCATCCAGATTAATGGCATTTACACCGCGAAACACATTACCTTCTCCCTGGTCCCCGAACCCCTGAAAACCTTAAAGTGACCATCACTTATAAAAAGCACTAATGAGAGCCAACTCCATTCGACCACCCATTTCGCTCCACCTGTTTCGTTCCATCAATTGGCCCCGCCAATTCGCCCCACAATAATCCACTTTACACCACTAAAGCACACTATAGGAATCTGAAAAACCCACGTCAAGCAGGGGTTCTACCTCTTCCCCGTCATTATTGGACAACCCAATAAAAGAACAGTTTGAAAAATGAATAGCGAAAGCCTTTAAACAAAGGGCAAAACAGAATCTATGGAGGAATTAAAGAACTATGGTTCTATTTTTTTAAAGGCAGCAACAGCGGGTACAAAACACTTTTATTGCGATAAAGACTTTGGATTTAAAGACAGTGAGACAAAGACAGAATCGCGTCGGGGGCAACAGACACCCTGGAAACGATCAGGAAAAGCAAACTTGAAGCGGAAAAAAGAGTCGCGAGCCGGCCTGTAAGCCGGGTTCTGTCCAGCCTGCCAAAGCAGGCCTGGGCAGTCATTCATCTGGGATGTCTGTCACCAGACACCTCAAGCAACCTACCCGAATCCAGTGCGGGTCACACCTATAGGATTCCTATTTGGTCTTGCTCCAGGCGGGGTTTACCGTGCCATGGACTGTTACCAGCCATGCGGTGCGCTCTTACCGCACCCTTTCACCCTTACCGGCCAACTTCTTTACAACAAGCGTTGAAAAGAACACTGGCTTAGGCGGTCTACTCTCTGCTGCACTTTCCGTAGGCTTTCGCCCCCCAGGCATTACCTGGCACCCTACCCTCTGGAGCCCGGACTTTCCTCCCTTCACTCTGATCAAACAACCAGAATAAACAGCGACTGCCCGGCCAGCTCGCGGCGGCGAATATTACTTGTGAAATCATCAATAATCAACCGTAATAACAATCTACTCGGTTTCCGGGTTGGCAAAAACCGTTATCCATATACCCTCTTCCGGCGAAACCACCTTTAGGAGTTGTCCCGGAATAAACTTCATCATTTTACTTAGTCTGGTAAAAAGCCGCCGCCCGTTTCCCGCTGCCCGCAAAAGCACAAGTGGTTGCGGCTTTTCGGGCAGCGGGAAACGGGCAGCAAACCGGTGTCGGGTCTTGAATTTTAACGACAATCGTCTTGTTAGAATTCTATTTACTATGAAACTCTCTCTGCTCATTTTTGTCCAAGTCAAGGAATTGGGTCGTGGCGTTCGGTAAAGCAATGATCAGTGTCAGGGAAAGTGCGTCAGATTTATCTTTTAATTGTTCTCTCTGTGAAAGTAGCGACGATCGTATCGGACAACAGGGTGGGCGACTGGTCAAAACTTCTTGCCCGTCATCACACGTTTTCCATCTGGAATGCATCACCAAATGGCTTGACAGTGAACAGCAGGCCGAAAAAAGTCTTAACCTGCGCGAATGCAATCAATGCAAGCAACCGTTACTGCCATTGATTCCTCTGGGTGGGAGTCACGTCCTTGACGAGGAATCACCTTATTGTGAATCCCTGATGCTTCATGCCTGCCGTACCGGTAATCTGACAACGCTGAACTGGCTGCTGGCCGAAGACGAGACTCTGGCAAATCGGACTTATCGTTCGGCGCTCACTGGTCAACCTGAGTCCCCGTTAGCTGTCGCCATCCAATACTGCCACCATGATTGCGTCCGGGCCCTGGTCGAAAGCGGTGCTGTTGTCAACACTGACGATCACGATGATCAGACACCCCTGCACCTTGCGGCCCGGTCGGACCGCACCGATTGCTCGCAAATGCTGAACCGGGCCGGGGCGAATATTATTGAAGAAGATAAGGCTAACGATTGCTTCACGCCTCTCCACGGTGCTGCCTTCTATAACCGCACAGACACCGTCACGGTCAAGGTATGGTCGGACAGGGACCAGTCCCTTGACTTTGATGATCTCCACTTTGCTATCCGCAATGGCAACACAAAGATAGTCAAGATGTTGCTGGTCACTAACCCCTCTCTGGCCAAAGCCAAGAGTAACAATGGCAGAACGGCTCTCCACCTGGCTGCTCTTGAAGGCAACACTGAGGCCATCCAAATATTGCTGGCCACTGACCCCTCCCTGGCCAATGCCAAGAATAACTATGGCAACACGGCTCTCCACCTGGCTGCTCTTGAAGGCCACACAGAGGCCATCCAGGTATTGCTGGCCTTTGCCCCCTCCCTGGCCAACGCCAAGAATAACTATGGCAACACGGCTCTCCACTTGGCTGCTCATCAAGGCCACACAGAGGCCACCCGGGCATTGCTGGCCATTGCCCCCTACCTGGTTAAAGATAAAGACAACAAGGGCTGTACGGCTCACCACCTGGCCGCCCTTAATGGTCACACAGAGACCCTCCGGGTATTGCTGGCCATTCCCGGCATCAAAGTCAATGTGAAGACAAACCCTGACCAGACGGCTCTGGACCTGGCTACCCGGAAAGGTCACACCCCGTGCCAGGAACTCCTTATTGAAAATGGGGCCCATTAATCGTCCTGCTTTGTGCAGTGAGCAATAAAATAGCGGAACATAATTGATCAATGGCCGGTAGAGTCTGCCCCGGGTTCTGCGACTTTGGTCAGACTCTCAGTTTTTAACAAACAGAGGAAGATATTCAGGGACAATTCCCGGGAACAGCAGCTACTCCCCCTTCTTCATGTCCAAACCCAATTCATAGAGGTCTTTCTTTCTCAACCCGGTCAGATCAGCGACCACGGCAGCCGCTTTTTTAATGGGTAAATCCTGTAACAGACGTTGCAGCATTTTTGCAATGTCGGGGCTGATTTCAGAATCTTCTTCCTCTTTATAGCCCTCGATCAGCACCACAAACTCGCCACGCTGCTGATTGGCATCGGATTGCAAAACGGCCTGAATCTCCGACACCGTACCGGTCATCACGGTTTCAAAGGTTTTGGTGATTTCCCGGGCAAGAGCAATGTACCGGTCACCACCGAGCACCGTTGCCAGATCTTCCAGAAGTTCCATAATCCGGTGTGGCGACTCATAAACCCCCCAGGTACTGGAAAAAGCCGCCAACGATTCTATTCGCTTACGACGCCCCGCCCCTTTAGCGGGCAGAAAACCTTCAAAATAAAAACGATCCGTAGGCAAACCACTGACTGACAGCGCGGCGATAAATGCACAGGCCCCGGGAATGGGAACCACCCGAAACCCGGCCTCTCTCACCGACCGGACCAGGTAAAAGCCCGGGTCAGAAATTAACGGCGTACCGGCATCACTGATCAGGGCAATGGTCTCCCCCGCCTGCATACGTCGCACAATCATCCCGGCCTGATGTCGTTCATTGTGGTCATGGCAGGGAATCAGCGGAGTATCAATACCAAAGTGATTCATCAAACGCTTACTGTGCCGGGTATCCTCTGCGGCAATAACGTCAACCTGACGAAGCACCTCTATGGCCCTGGGCGTCATATCACCCAGATTACCCATTGGCGTAGAAACTATATAAAGAAGCGGGTCAGACATGACAATAAAGAACCGATATGAATTTTCAGGCAATAGCTTACCATTTTGACCACTTCACATCCGAAAAAAATCCAGACAGAATCAAAACCCTGACTGCCATCGTGGCAGAAGACTTTAGCCCCAGCGAGGAACATGAACACCCGCAATAAGTCACCAGAAGCCATTGTGAACTCACGACCCCAGGTTAGTGTACTGAACTTTTTTTTAATCAATAGGTCAATGAGTGGTGAATGCTTTTTTCCACACAATGTGTTTTTCCTGCAATTACAGAGATAATCTATGATCACGGGCATTTCTACTTCCACCTGTTTAAATACTGATGCTCCCCCCACTTACCAGGAAGCCATCGATGACAGTCTTTATTCCATTGAACAGCTGGCAAGAAAATTTATTGTCAACGCCGAAGCAATCCGTAAATCCAACCAGGGGGACATTAACCAATGCAAAAAATCACTGTTTGCCAGAATGATCAAGCAATTAAATGAGCGCATCCCCAGACCTTTTATACTCCCGACTGAACTGAGCGCACTAACCAACCCAAAGAATTTTAGCCATTGCGATTGGAAAAAGTGGCAAGACAACGTCGACCAGAAGGATTTTGATAAGGGATATGGTGCCATCAAGGAAATAGGAGACAGGATCGGATCAGAGGACACAGAAAAACTGCTGTTTGCATTTTTACCACCATTGGACCCGGAGTATTATGACTTTTTTTCCATAACTTCTATTTTAAACAAAGAGAAGCCTTTTCAGCAGTTGGCCGGGCTGATGCGAGGCCGATGTATACCCGCAATAGACTTTATTACGAAAGCCATCTCAATGGGACTCGTGGACGAAGAACTGGTTAACAAGATATACGCCCGGGGTTCTGAGGATCAAGCCAGTTCAGTAAACGATGAAACACCCGATAGCCAGCTGCCGGATTACAATACTGCATGCAACCAACTTGAGGTCGTCTCAGCCTGTGATCTGGCTGGAGAATTCATAACAACCGCTATTACCAGCGGGAGAGATACTGATGCCGATAAAATTGAACTAATGCATCAGTTTACTTCCATTCTGAATGAAACTCACAGGTGTGGTGTCAGTGTCATAGGCATTAATCCGGGGCAGTTCGGCAAGAATCCGACCAAAGTGATTAAGTCAGATTGGTCAAGCTGGCAAAAGGCCGTTTATAAAGAAATTAAAAAAAACAATACCTGGATACCAAAGAATGAAAAAATTATTGAAAAGGTTAAAAATAAATTATTAAACAGTAACCTCGACCCTGACATTCTGTACACTGCTTTCATGTCAAACCCGGACATCCTTGATTTGAACTTCAAACTTGAAAAAAAAGCACCCCACAGTGATGAGTTGCTTGATTCATCGTTCATGTACTGTGAATGCACCTGTCAACCAATAACTAAAATCATCACTGGTTTGATTGAGTCAGGCTGTTTAACTCAAAAAACCATTAATAAGATTTATTCACTGGGCATCAAGTCTTAAAAATTCAGATTACCAAGGCTGAACAGGATGGGTACTTCAGTTGAGTTAAAAAACTGCTGACGTACATCACTCTCAGTTGCCCAATATCGCTGAGCAGCCTGGTTTTACTATACGACAGGAAATATTCCGCCTCTGGATTTTATCCTCTCAATGATTGCAGCCTTGGCTGGAGTTGGAAACTTTGATAGCCGGGTTGTTTGTTCGTTTTTTGAGCTGCTGGGCCAAAGTGACTGCTCCCCGCCCTATCGGGTGAGGCTTCTGACTTCTTAGGCAGCAACCGACAGTACGTCGGATTTACGCAAGCCTCCATCAGCAGAAACGGACAGTCCTTCCGCCTTCAATTTCAACATGCCTTGCTTCTTAATGTTGCGAGCTGCATTGATGTCTCGATCATGGGTAGCTCCACAAGAACACTCCCATGACCGGATATTCAATGGTATTTTTTCCTGCTTCAAATCGCAGACAGAGCAAGTTTTAGAGGATGCAAACCACTGGTCTATCTTCACCAGATGCTTGCCTTCCTGTTTTGCTTTGTATTCGAGTTTGGTTATCAGGGAATGCCAGCCAGCATCAGCAATAGAACGAGCAAGGCGCTTGTTCTTGAGCATGTTTTTAA
This sequence comes from Endozoicomonas sp. ALC013, assembly GCF_049310205.1. Classification (NCBI taxonomy): domain Bacteria; kingdom Pseudomonadati; phylum Pseudomonadota; class Gammaproteobacteria; order Oceanospirillales; family Endozoicomonadaceae; genus Endozoicomonas; species Endozoicomonas sp. ALC013. The sequence continues at coordinate 16,812 of NZ_JBLYNS010000106.1, forward strand.
CCTTCAGTGTCTCTACAATCACCGCTTGGTTTTCGTCGATGAGTTTCTTTGACAGCTTGTGCTGAAAGTCGTTACGGGCATTGGCTACACGCTCATGCGCCTTTGCCACCAGTAAGCGGGCTTTGTGTCTGCCTTTTGAGCCTTTCTTGCAGCGAGACAAAGCCCGTTGTTTCCTTTTCAGGTTACGCTGTGCTTTCTTCAGAAAGCGTGGGTTTCCTGTCTTATGACCGGTACTGGTGATAGCCAGATCAGTAATACCCATATCCACGCCGACAACCTGACTACCTTCAAGATTATCAATCGGCTTTAGTTGTTCCTGAGCATCATTAGCCAATATGGAAGCAAAATACTTGCCGGTTGGTGTTCTACTCAGAGTAATAGACTTCACCTTGCCTACTATTTCTCGATGCACTTTAGCCTTGATGGGCTTGCACTTCGGCACTTTGACCCAGTTATCACCGACAGCAACAGACATACAATGGTAGCTGCTTTGCTTGCCATGCTTTTTCTTGAAACGTGGAAACCTTGCTTGCAGTTTGGGATTGAAAAAGTTTTGAAAGGCGTTATCCAGATTGATAGTGGCCTGTTGTAGCGCAATAGAATCAGAATTTTTCAGCCATGCGTATTTTCTGCTTTTCTTGGCTTTTGCCAGTAAAGGCTTCAGATGTTTTTTGGGTGAGAGACTTTGCCCACGAATCTTGTAGCAATGAACCTTGATAGCCAGAGCCTTGTTCCATACGAACCGTACAGCATCAAACTGACGGTCTATAAATTCCGCCTGTTCTGCTGTTGGGTAGATTCGTACTTTGGTAGCTCGCAACATGTTATGTTATTTCAGTGCTCAATAATATAAACTGTATATTACATACGTTTTACCGAGATTTTCAAGTGAGTGTACATAATAAAGATTTACTCAAAGGCTACCTTCGCAAACGACATAGCGTTACCAAACTGGTTGTTCATTTGGTGTTCACGACAAAGTACAGACGGAAACTATTTGACGGTTATATGATCCAGCAGTTACGGGAATCGTTCGAGAATGCGTGTGAAAAACTGGAATGCCAGTTACTTGAAATGGATGGGGAAAAAGATCACGTACACCTGTTGGTGGCCTATCCGCCCAAGCTGGCTATCAGTGTCATGGTGAATAATCTCAAGTCAACCTCATCAAGACGGTTGCGAATACTGAATACGCACCTTACAGCTCAGAGTAAATCAGGATTAATGTGGTCAAGATCTTATTTTGCTTGCAGTGCTGGCGGTGCAACGATTGAGACTCTGAAGGACTATGTTAATAGCCAGAATACACCAGATTGATGGCGGAAGGCTCTACACCTTCCCGTCTTATATCC
>NZ_JBLYNS010000107.1:0-18153 GCF_049310205.1 Endozoicomonas sp. ALC013
AACGTTGAGAATCCTGTTATCTGTCACTGCGTATACCTTCATCTTTTATACAACAACCTGCCAATAAATTTCATCACGTTCGCAGAATTCAAACGTCAATCGATCTATATCTATTGATGATGGCTTGCAAGCTACATTCCCTGTTAAAAATCATAGCAATAATGTCTGACAAATTATGAGAAAAATACTCTAAAAAACATTGAAACCAATTAGAGGTAGTCAAAGTCTATGGTAGGTGTCTACTAAAGAAAAAAGAGGTTTTTATTTATGGACAGCTTGTCATCTTTACCAGCCACCACCCAGCCATTGACAACCTCTGCAAATTCGCCGGGTTCAAATGGTGCGGCAATAACCGTTTCTTCCAATATAGCTGGAACGGATACTGTAACAGTGGCCTCAGGGGATACGAAGAATGAAATGCCAGACAAAGCACCAGGAAAAGAAGGAGGGGCTGTAGGTGATTCAATAAGTGATAAAACCGTTAAGGAAACCAAAGCCGACGCTCAAATGAGTGACAAGGGGGCAGGTGATGCAGAAGAAACGGGCTCTGAAGAGAGTGCAGCAGAGGCAGGAGTAACTCCGAAAGAGTCTGATGAAAAGGAACAGCTTAAATCAATGACAGACAAGCTCCAGTCTGCTCAGATAGATGATGGCTCAGAGGCTCCGGAAGCTGCTGCAGAGCAACCCGAACCGGAGAAAAATGATTCTCCGGAAACTGAAGGTGAGACTCAGGGCGCGGATGAAGGTGCGGAACCTGACGAAGTCATCGAAAACACGCAAGAAGAAGGAAAAAAGGAGGAAAATTGATGGTGTCTGGCTCTTGCGATGCGCTGAAAGCGATGGCTTGTTAATCGGCTGTTTAAGCAAGAGACGCTTTAAAACTGAGTTTCAGAAGAGCCTTGTTGTCAAGCAAGGTATCTTCTGCTGAAAATGGTCGTGTAGATTATTGTCAGACTTTTGCTTTGCTCTCTCATTGATCAATTCGCTATTACTGCACAATAGCAGTGCAGTCTATCCTCCAACAGGCTCATAGTATTCCATTGGTGATTACCTGCGTTCCCATTGATAACCTCGCTATCAGTTCACTGTTGTGTTTAACGAGGTATCCGGAGTCATTACACACCTCAATTGGTATGAAACTTGTATACTAAAATAATAGGCATCATGGGTAGACAGCCTGAACTGGAGGTGACAGTATGTCCGACTTGCCAGTGAAAAAAATTTCTCAACGTTCAAGGAGTGAACATGGATAAAGAGCATCGAGAGTCAAGTACGAATTTGGAAGGCTCCGAGAAGAAACTAAGTTTTGTTATCAATGCTACAGAAGATCGTGTCAGCCGCCTGCGCCAGGCATACCTTGATGGGACGTTGATGGTTGACAGCGAGCGTCTCGCCGAAAAAATGCTTGCCTTTGAACAACAGCTTGAAATCGTGTTTCCCGAGAAAGACAGCCCCTGAGTCAATTTACGTCAGTTAGAAATCCTTTATCCTGCCAAGGCTTGATCATCCACTGTGAATGAAGTACGCTTCAAACGCGTTTGTGAAGGTGTATGCCTTGGTATCAGTCCGATAACGCATGCTCCCATGGCACAGCTGGATAGCGCAGCCCCCTCCTAAGGGGCAGGTCGGAGGTTCGAATCCTCCTGGGAGCGCCAGTAAAATCAAGGGCTTGTGGGAATAACAGATAAAGATTTATTTTTACAAGCTCAAATGAGAACAAAAATTGAGAACAAAACAACTGTTTAAATAATAATCGTCGCTTACCGTGACCCCTTCACTTTCGGCGTTTTATTGATGTAGATTTTCTTCCCTTTTTTCGTCTTGTGGCCTGAGTGGTTGTCTTCGTGATCGGAGGCACCTTTGGCTTTCAACTGGTGAAAGGTGAACCGTTCCTCTGCCGTGATTTTTCCGGAAGCAACACAGCGGCTCATGCAGTCCTTAAACCTGGCTGAGAATTCTTTGTTGCTAATCGTTGAACCGTCCGGATCGTGGAACAGGTGCTTTGAATGAACAGAAATACCCGAGCTATCAGCCAACGGCTTCCATGGGTTTACCCGGTGGCATACAAACCAAAACACCGCAGCAAATAGTGACGATGCAGCAACCCCTAAAGTCAGGGTAATTTATTGGCAATATTTATCAAACTGTCTTGATTGATGGTAAGAGTGAAGATTGTTGGTCCATTGCCTAATAAGTGGCGTTTTTCAAAATCTCTGAAGGATCAGACATGTCTGCAACCACATCACTTCAGGTAAATCTCCTCTTCACTGCATTTCAAGGGCGTTGCTCTCAATGCTTGACTCCAGCTCACCATAGCAGGTTCCGGTTTGCTTCTTCCCAAGCTTTCTTTTGGTCGACCCAATCATATCGGTGATTGAGCGAAACCTGCTCTTATTTATAAAATATTCGGGCTATATTCCACAGCGGACCTTGACAGATTAGGCAGCCTCATCTAGACAACTGTAGTATCGGTTTTCTTTTCTCCTTCATTAAGTTGTACGTTTGTTTCTTGTTTGCTCTTCAGGTTCATTATGAATGCGTGTATTCCCCTGACCCTTACCTTACTTTTGTGTTTCACTCTTCCCTCTGCATTTGCCGAAGAATGCTCGGGTATTGCAGCCATGAGTTTTGCAAAAAAGGAACAAACCTTCATGGAGTTGAAAAAGAGCTTTATCGAAACCCTGAAGCCGTCGGAGCATCTGGATCAGATTCGCAAACTGGCCACTAATCCCTCGCAGTTAGATGAAGTGGGTGATCTTACCCTGCGGAGCCTGCCTGGAACCTTTCAAGCACATTATCCAGAAATACCTGAAACCGTTCTGGATGACTTTACCGAGCAAATTGAAGAGCTGGAGAGAGTCGCGGACTGTTTTCACTTTGGTGAGCGGAGCAAAGGCTCTCTGATGAAGCTTCGTTATCGCAAAGTCAAAGAAACCGATAGCCCCTACATTGGCTTCCTGTTACCAAAGGAGCAGGATCAGCCCCGCAAAGTGAAAATAGCCAGTTCTTCATCCTGCCAGGGTAAACACTGCGATTTCACTGTGAAGAACGTCGATGATCTGGACAAAGATATCATCCTGCTGGTTCATCGCCCTGCCCGACTCAGTACTCCAGTTATTCATACAAAATCCATCGTCGACCCCAATACCGATACTACGAAACGCCTGCCTGAGCGTGCCTTTCTCTTGGAGCTGGACCTGAAAAAAGTCGTCAAGCATTTTTTCAGCACGCCTGAAATTTATATGCATCTCACCTACTACAATAGCGACCAGCCGATTCGTGAAGATACGATTGAAATTCCCTGGGCGAAAAAAAAAGGTGTCAATGAGGGCAATACTGAGCTGATTATCTGGTTGGATGCAGACTCTGTACAACTGACTCTGATGGAAAATGACTCAGAAATACCCTTTAGACTTATTGGCAAAATCCTCAGCAGGGTTGTAGAAATTGGATTGCAACTCGCCGGTGCATTCCATCCTGAAATAGGTCATATCCAGAATGCACTTGGTATTCTCAGTAACCGCTCTTCAACCGAAAGTGCCGATTTTTATCATGCCCTGGACAGGATGAATGCAGACGACATTCTGGATACCGTTCGCCTCCAGAGAAATAATTTAAATACTTTTGTACCCATGAAATCAGGGGTCGCCAAAATGGTACTGAAGCCTGTCTACACCTCCAAAACAGGTATGAGTGATGAACTATAACTGACTGGTTATTACGTAATCCCTGCATGTTATTTTTCATCATTGACTTATTGGGACATAACTTCAGCCGCAGTCAGCAAGATAGCTTATCTTATCCACCAATTCCCCTGTCCGGGGCAACAGCTTCCTGAATACCCTGGAACTTCATAACCCATTTAATTGATGAGGTTCCTTGTCTGTCTAAAGCCATGAGGCAATTCTGATCACCGCAGTTTCTTAACAATGGCATCACTGTTTATATCCGATTGAGCTATCTTTAATTGCCTGACAATAAAAATGCCATAAAGGAGTTCATTGATGTCCCTGCCAGTTGTTGAGAATGCTTCTGCGCTGCAATTTCATGCGATCGTGCCGGATAAAAGTGGTGAAGTTGGCAGTGCATTCAAATATCGTAGTGTCCATCCTGTCGAACATTTAGAGATCAAACTGCTTGAACAGAGACCTGAGTGGGAAACCTACGAGGTTTTCAGGAAAGCGAGCAGGAATGATATGGATTCCGACGAGCGCTGGCAGGTTACGCTGCTGAACTCCCTGAATATCAGCAGCTTTGGCAGAGCCATCACCATTGAACCACAACGATATTCCTGGTTTGCCCGGGCGGGGCAGGTATCGGTCAGGGGGGCGGATGGCGAAGGCCAGCCAGTGGGGACGTTAATGTTGCTCAATGACGAGAACGTTAAACTGCTTAATGAAGCTGGCAAGCCCCATCAGCGGAGCCCTTCTTTTCCGTTTGTCCCGGCAATACCGGATGCAGAAAGGCTGGATGAGTCAATCGATCAATTGCTGGAGATGGTCTCCACCACCGCCCGGCAGCATCATATTTATCAATGGGGAATAAAGGGGTTGCCCAGGCTGGCTGACGCCGGGATTGCTTCCTCGGTAACCGGGCAGTGGCCGCTGTTGGAAAGTCTGGCAGAGCCTTACATTGAGCAATGTTTGTCGAAAGGCGCTGTTCTCGGTGATGTTATCCATGGTCTGAGCCAGGTAGTGGATACCCTGGCAAACCTGCACGAACGGGGAGTGGCCCACGGAGATATCCGTCTGGAAGGGCTTCGGGAGTTTTCAGGCTGGCTGGGTCCGGGCCTGCCGGAGCGTTTCAGTCGGGTGGATGTGGCACCGGGGCCAGATACACTGGGCAGCAAACGGTTTATTTTTTACAACAATGCCTGGCAACCGCCAGAACTGCGCTTTCCCGGCGTTTTTGATAATCCTGAACAACCGTTTGCCCCCTGGCAATATACTTCCGCTACCCGGGAGGGCGATATCTGGTCTTTTGGTGTAATGCTGGCGGTTATCGTTTGTGCCACTTTCGGCGAGGGGGAGCGGTTTAAAGCGGATGAAGGTTTGCAGTTATCACTATTTGACTATATGAAAACCAGTGAGTTGTACGATTGTGCAAAATTGGAGCATGCTGTGGACCGGACTACGGGCTTCCTGGCCAATAACAAGAGCCTGTTGGCGCTGAATATGCCGTCCGGTCCGATAAGTATTTCGTTGGCTGAAGACGATCAAAATATGCTGGCACCACTGATTCGTCTGATAGATCAGTGCACCCGGGCAGACCCGCAAAAGCGCCCGACAGCAGAGAATGTCAAAGATCAGCTGAGTCAGCTGGTTTAAGCCATGGGGCTTGAGCAGGACTTGTTGTTTTTCAGAGGTATTTTATTGACGGGAGATTACAGGAACAGCGAACTATCAATATCTGCCGCGAAATAGCAGAGACAGGAGCTCTGCTGGTGGTATCACCACAATGTTTCTTATGCCCCAGACGACTTTTGGTTTTTCTTCCAGCTTGGTTTTTCCGTGACAGTCCTTGACGGGTTGCAGCTCAAAGATAGTTTTCGGGACTAGAATCTGTCTCATTTCCATGCTCCGGTGTCTGTTTCGGTAGGCAACAGGATAGATGCGATTGACATAATTGATGCAAAAAATTAAATCTGAAGTTTATCCTCTGTACTGTGATACTATTTTCACGTAATTCCCGCAGGCCGGTAATACTCTTATGCGCGGGAATTTCGTGAGGCAGATGTTATAAATTGTTGACTGATAAAAACTTGAACGTAGTACAGCGGGTAAATCATGAGTCAAGCGCAATCATTATATGACCGAATGGCTAACACCAGCCTGGTTCTCAGGATTATTATCGGTATTGCCCTGGGTGCTGGTCTGGCGGTTGTTTCGCCGGAAACTGCGGTGGCCATCTCTTTTCTGGGCTCCCTGTTTGTCGGGGCCTTGAAAGCGGTAGCCCCTGTGCTGGTATTTGTACTGGTGGCATCTTCCATTGCCAACCAGAAACAGGGGCAGCACACAAACATGCGGCCGATTGTTTTCCTCTATATTCTTGGCACACTGGCGGCTTCTTTTGTCGCGGTATCCATGAGTTTTCTTTTCCCGGTGACCTTGACGCTGGTGACCAATAGCGGTGCAGCCCTGCCTCCGGAAGGTATTATGGAGGTTCTCCATACACTGCTGTTCCAGGTCGTGCAGAACCCTGTTGAGGCTCTGCTGACAGGCAACTTTATTGGTATTCTTGCCTGGGCCATCGGTTTGGGCCTGGCATTGCGTCATGGCAGTGAGTCTACGCGGGTTATGGTGCATGACCTGTCCATGGCGGTTTCTGCCATTGTACGCTTTGTCATCCAGTTGGCTCCCATCGGTATTTTCGGGTTGGTTGCCAATACCATTGCCCAGACCGGTTTTGGGGTGCTGGCCGGTTACAGCAAGTTACTGGCGGTTCTGATCAGCAGCATGTTGATGATCGGGTTTATTGTTAACCCGTTGATCGTTTACCTGAAGATTCGTCAGAATCCTTTCCCCCTGGTGCTGCGCTGTATCCGGGAAAGTGGTGTGACGGCCTTCTTTACCCGCAGCTCGGCAGCCAATATTCCGGTGAATATGCAGCTGTGTAAAAGCCTGGATCTCCACGAAGATACCTACTCAGTGTCCATCCCCCTCGGGGCTACCATCAATATGGCAGGTGCCGCCATTACCATCACCGTAATGACGCTGGCCGCGGTTCATACACTGGGTATTTCCATTGACCTGCCAACCGCTTTGATGCTCAGCATCGTGGCTGCTGTTTCTGCCTGTGGCGCTTCCGGTGTGGCCGGTGGTTCCTTATTGCTGATCCCGCTGGCCTGTAGCCTGTTTGGTATCTCTAATGATATTGCCATGCAGGTTGTTGCTGTCGGTTTTATTATTGGCGTGATTCAGGATTCTCTGGAAACGGCGTTGAACAGTTCTACCGATGTCGTCTTTACGGCGGCAGCATGCATAGCGGCTGAACGCAAGGCGGCTGGGCGGGCAGAGCCTCCGTCTGTGAGCGTTTAAGGAGTTGTCTGGAAATACCTCCCTATTTTCATTGCCTGACTCCGTTCGGACTGAGTGCTGAGCTTGTCGAAGTATCGAAGGGTGGTGCCACCGAACTTCGATACTTCGACAAGCTCAGCACTCAGGGTGAACGGAAATCGGTAACTTGTTAAAAGACAATTCCTGACCATCGCAATCAATGCGTCATAGTCAACTATTAAAGGGTTTCAATGAGTTTGATGGGTTGTCGTGCCTCCGCACTCGGTTCGTCCTGAGCCTGTCGAAGGACCCATAGGGCCTAAAGGCGGAAACTCCGGACTCTGATAGATCGTGCCAAGCACCCTTCGACTCCGCTCAGGGTGAACGGAGATTGTAAACATCAAACTCATTGAAACCATGTACTGGATTGCCGGATACCGCTCAGGGTGAACGGAGATTGTACACGTCAAACTCATTGAAACCATGTACTGGATTGCCCGATACAAAGAGCGGCCTGTTTGAATCAGTGGGTATCGGGCAACTTATGAGGTCAGGAGGTCTTTGCCTGCTTCCAGGGCTTTATAAGTGCATCCTGCAGGCGGTGAGTCGCTGGTTCGAGTCGATGGCAGTGTATAGTCAATTGACCAGGGCAGGCTGGCTTTTTCAAGTTCTCTGATTTGCAGCTCAAGGTGAGTTTTGAATAGTGGGTCTTGGCTCAAGTCGGGTATGCTGCTGGCTGAATAGTTTGTTTCACCTTTAAGGCAGTCATGTAACGCCCGCCGGGTGACCATTTTCATTCTTGCTTCCCGGATCTGTTCCTCCTTTTTCAGTTGCTGTTGTTCACACTTTTGCCGGGACTTTGCCATTATGACTGTTGCTGTCAGATGATCTGGCAAGTGCGCCATGGTTGTTTCGCTGCAGTGATGCGGCTTCTGATGAAATGGTTGATCGTCAGCCTTGTCTGCCCCCAGTGATAAAGACTGAAGTTGTCGCATATGCAGCAGTTTAAACAGGTACTCTCCTTTGTGAAGATCAATATGATAGTTTTCAACGGTATCCATAATTGCCTTGATATTTTCTCCGGGGCAGTCAGTCCCGCAGGAATGCTCTAAAAATGCATTGATTTCCTGTTCAAGGTTTATTAGCTGGTAGGGAAACAGTGCTGCATCCAGTGGTGGGAAATACAGACGGGCTAACTGTTGGTTGAAATCAGCAAGGTGATCCGGATTGGCTGATATATCATCCGGGTCCCTGAGAGCATTTTCCACCAGTGCTTTTGCCCGGACAAAATGGAGGATGTGTTGTGCGTCTCTTGCAACATCGGACTGACACTTTTCCCGAACCGTTGACTTGATACGTTGAAGCATCTCTTCTTTATAATGCAGCTGGTGCCAATACTTGCTTAACTCTCTGAGAAGCTGGTTTTGTTGCCAGTCCTGCCACCCACTCAGTGCCTGATCTCTGACTTCTGACATCTTTGCCCGGGTATCTTTATTGATCTGATGGGCTTGCTGTCTTGCCTCAATGGCCTTTGGACTGTCTTTGGCAAAGGTTCGTTTCATCTGTTCTGAAATGGTTTCAGACAGTGATGTCCAGACTTCATCCAACCCATTATAGCGTCGGGCGACAAAGCAGCTGCTGCCAAAAAAGGTAATGATCCCGATACAGGCTGTTGTTAGCCAGGGGCTACTCAGTAGAAGAACAATGTTAAAGACATTAACCAACAAAATGGCGGCAGTGGTAACCACTGACGACACGCCGAGAATGCCTGCCACCTTTTTCCGCTCTGCTGCTAACTCACTGCGAGCTGCAATACTGGCTGGGTTGGCTTTGGCGTTGTTGATTTTCTCCTGGTATTTATCAAAGCGCATAACCAGCGGATCCAGAACAAAACCCAAAACATTACCAACGACACTGGTGCGTCGGCCAATATGATGGGCAAGTCTGACGGTTGTCTCCGGGGCCATGGCGGCGAGGCAGTCAGAGGTCAGCCCCAGGGTCAGGCTGGGCATTAAATCCCGGGCACAGCGCAGGTTATTCAACAAACGGAAAATCGCCGGCTTCATCTGGCTGAGACAGTGTCTGGCAAGATAGGTGGATAATACATTCTGTGCGACTTTTTTAGCCTTGTTGATCAGGGTATCCAGACTGTTGCTTAAAAATATTTCGATCACTGGCAGTCCGGTATGAAACGCGGTAATCATGTCCCGAAGCAGCTGGAACCGTTTGATCACCGTAGCCACTTGCGGATTTTCCAGTGGGTCAACATCCAGTGGCTGTGGTTTGTCGCCAGAAAACAGTGAAGCCAGAGCATGACCGCGCATGCAGATCTCAATGCTTTCAAGCAGGCCTGTTACCGATGTGTCCTGCCCAAGCAGGCTTTTCAGCTGAGGCATCAGGAGTGCAAAATCACCCCACATTACCCGAAAAAACTTTGGGTTTTGTTGGGCTACTTTCAGTATTGTACCCAGAGTGTCGGTTATTAAGGCGTGGATTGGATTGTCGGCAGAGAACAGTGACGATATCAGCCCTTTGCCTTCTTTATAAAGAAAGCCCAGTGCATTGGGCAAGCCTGATGCGTTTAGTCCCTCCATCAGTTCGCCGGCTTTCTGGCAGATGGTCCTGCTGGCTTGCGACCCCCAGTTAAACACATCGCCAAAGAGCGTTTTAAATTCTTGATAAGGATCATAATTCAGTAATTTTAAATACCGCTTGCGATACAGCTCGGCAATGCTGTCTTCAATGCTTTCTTCTTCCTTGCGGATAAAATTCAGGTAGCTGAGATAGTATGCATAGGAGTCAGGGTTCAGTGGCCGCAGGCCCACGCTTTTTCTGGATCTTGCCAATTGCCAGAGCACATCAATATTCTGCTCGAAATGTTCACAGGGCAGTATGCCGTCAGGCGCATCCTGGTCGATCAGGTGAATCAGAAGCTGCTGTTGAGCATAGGTCATATCGTAGTAGCACTGCATCCAGTGCAGGCAACTGTCGTAGCTGTCATCCTGTTCACATCGGTTCATTGCATCAATGAATTGTAATGTGGCCAGGTAAAAAGACTGCTCGGGGGTATTGCTTTTTTGTGCCAGTACGGAGCGTATACGATTCGCAGCGGGGGGCTTGAGGAAAAACCAGTGTGGAAACAGGCCCGGTTGGTTTGGCCGTGATTGGTTGCTCAGAAAATGGTGAATTAACTGGGCAGAAACCTGTTGTTCTATATTGGCAAGGCGGCCTGGTTTTTTTTCGGGGGGCGACTGGTTTTTTGCCGGGTTCAGTAATCGAAGAATAAGGATATGTTGTCGTTGATCCATCAAGCTGGGCAGACTGGCTTCAGCTGGAGGTGATTTAAGCTCATGCTCAAGGCGTTTGGCGTGGAGCCAGCCGATCTCGTTGTCCAGTTGCGTCGCTATTTCTGGCATAAGATCCTGCCTGGTCAGGCGACTGAATAAAGCCTGAACACTCTCTGCTGTACACCCTTGCTGATCAGTCGCCAGGGCAAGTTTAGCCGCCTTTATATGCCTTATGCCGCGATACCGTTTTACGTTCAGGCAAACCAGATAAGTCAACACTTTTAGTATGGTTTCAGGTTGTTCCCTGATGTAGTGATTAACTGTTCTCCTTTTGCAGGTGTCTGTTCCGGAAACGGGTACTTTGACTGGTGCGAGCTGTATAAGCTCGTTAAGAACGATTTGAGCGGATTTTTGCAGATGATAGTTTGCCAGACTCCACATAGCCCCCCTTAAGATGATTTCACGCTCTTTGCACTGGTAGCCCAGCGGTCTCAGCCAGGTAGTGGGCTTAAGGGGTTTTGGGTCTTTAAGTTGATTACCCTCGACGTTGTCAATGGCGGTGGCTAACTGCTTTGACGATAGCCTTCCTTTTTGTACCAGGAAGTCGGCGTCCATTTTTGCTTCCAGGCAGTACACATGGTATTCACGCTCAAATTTTCTCAGATTCTTCAATATCGCGAGCTGGCACCTGACATTGTGCTGATCACATTCAAGGTCGTTGAGGTTTTCTCTCAGGATTGCCAGATTTTTCGCCAGGGCGTCCCTGAACCCGGTACGGTTTTGCATCCGGGATTTCTGGAGTTGTTCAAAGGTCTCTATTGGGGTGCTGCCCAGCTTCGCAAGCCGACTTTTCAGAATCTCAAGGGCGGTTCCAGGGAATAAAATAAGCAGGGCCTGTAAAATGCCGTGTGGATAGAGAGCAATCATCAGTTCAGGCTGGTCATCTTCCCCATCAATGGCAATGTTGCTGGGATTGCCATAGATGTGTGGTGAGAGTTTTACGACGGGCAGTGACTGTTGGTAGATTTCCTGCAGTTCTGCTGATCTGTGATGTGTCCTATGGACGACGCTATCTTTTTTGTGGGAAGCGTCTGCCGTTTTACTGTCGCTTTCTTCCGACTCATAGGTTGTGCTTGAGCACTCTTTTTCGGGTTGAACACTTTTGGCTTGCGCTTTGCTAACGGGTTGCCCCCTGCTATTCAGATCACTGTCGATGGCATCGACATCTATGGGCAACTCAATGTCTTGATCCTCTTCATATTCTTCACTGAAGCATGGCATATCAAGATTGATATGATCCAGGGCCTCTGAAGGTGTTGGCAGGACGGCATTGGCGAGTTTTTTTATGCCTGACAGAATATACTGCGCCGTAGAATGCCAGTAAGAGCTTTCTGCTTCTATTGGTGCTTTGACGTTGTCTTGTTCACCGATAGCCGGGTCAGCTTGTGCAGTTGGAGCCTCCGTCGTGTGTTCTTTGACTGGCCTGTTCTGGGGGCTGATGTCTTCAGCCTCACAATGGCAACTATCCAGTGTACAGGTGCTGTCGCCAGAGCGGGTGTCAGTATCTGTTGTGGCCGTTTTTTCTGCCCCCTTCCTTTTTAACGACGGTGTTTCTCTGTTTGAAGACTCCAGGCCGTTCCGGGATGAGTCGGAGCAATAGCTGATCTTATCGAGCTGAACCGGTCGTGTTTGACGGTGGTGAATAGGGGTGTTGTTGAAGTCCGGACATTCACGGATATCTGCTGTGTTAAGAAGCTGCCGGGGTGAGTCTGTATTAACGGGAGTGTTTAGGGGGAAATACGACGATGCAAGTACCGACTGCATTATTTAGCCTGAACGTTGAATAACTTTAACCAACTGTTCAGACCCGATGGGGAGATGATGGTTTCATCTGCTTATTGTAAATGTTTTGGCCGTTTTTCCTTCCGTAGTCTGAATCGTTCAAAACACCCACTCAAACAGGGTATGCACTCCTTTGCTACGCAGTTGTATGCGATTGAGCAGCAAAAAAAGCGATTAAAGTATTCAGGGAGGTGCTTAGTGATAGTCCCTCTTACGGTAGATATTAAGAGGCTGTTTTAAAAATTATTGATCATTAACTCAGAATAACTCTGTTGTCATTCTGTACAGGGATTATGTACAGGATACATCTCACATAGATGTGAACGCGCTGGCCGTTGGCTATCTCTACAAGATGGATTCCGTACATTAATCCCTGTACGGAATGACAACGGAGTAAAGTAACCAGTTTTCTGACATTTTCAAAAACCAAAAAAATCCGTATAACTTATTGAAATTAAATGTTTTCCCTGGATACTCTGTAGCTGTAGGAAATATTTTCAATCCCGATAATCTCTTCCAGCTGCGACCACTTCTGTTTAACGGTTGAAGAAGGAATTCGATTCACCTCTGCCTGCCCGAACAGTTTGTTCTTGATCAAGTCACCGTCGGTCAGGGGGGTTCCCCGGTTATTCAATACATTGAAGAGTCGGTAAGACGAGGCAAAATCCTCCGTACGAACAAATACAATAAACACATGACGCAATAGGTAGCGGGTAAATTTGATCAACGTTGCTTCATCATGGTCGGCCAGATACTCACCAATGACCCTGAAATTGTTGATGAACAGGTTCTCAGTATGAGTCGGTTTTACGGGAAGATTAGCATGCTTGCCCATGACAACATGATTGGTAAACAGCTCGTACTCTTTCATGCGAACCTGCAAGCGGGGTTCTTCCGGGGTGTCTGCATACGGGTCTTCATGGAGGATGCGCTCCTGGAGGTCGGCTTTCACTTTGACATTGCTGATGAGCTGACACAGTTTTGCACAAATCAGCGTCAGCGTGGTCAGGCGTTGCTGGCCATCTACCACCTCAAACCGGTAGTCATTTTTCGGATCCTGAATACAGATCAGACTACCAATAAAATATTAGTGATGCTACGCAAAGCACTGGCTTTTACCTCTGCCAGAATATCAGAAATTTTCAGTGTTTTCGGAAGTAAGCGTATGGGACTCAGGGTAATTTTATTGGGCACTAACCCTTTAATTTCGCAGCCTGTGGTCAGCGCTGAGAAGCTCGACAACGCATGGCAGATTGCCATCTCTGTATGGCTGTAAAATCTGGGGGTATAAGTGAATTTTGGCCTTAGCCAAAGAGAATGACGGTGGGTGTTATTACCTCTATTTTGCTTCAAAATCGTTCAAATTTAAGGAGAGCGGTTCCAAATGATTTTGCTCTTGCTGCTATAAAGGATCCATAGAGACAAAAGGGATTAGAGATCGTATAATCCTCCGAATTTTGTCTGGCGCATACTGATCGATAACTCCTATGTATAAATTGACACGAAGTGCCCTGTTTTGCCTTTCTGCCGAAACTGCCCATGATTTTGCCATGGAAATGATCAGTGCGGGGGGGCGTCTTGGTCTTACCCGGTTGATGGCTCCTGCTGTCCCTGCCAAACCAAGGGAAGTGATGGGACTGACCTTTAACAATCCGGTTGGGTTGGCAGCGGGGCTGGATAAAAATGGTGAGTGTATCGATGGTCTGGGCAGTCTGGGCTTTGGCTTTCTTGAGCTGGGAACCGTGACGCCGGTGGGGCAGCCCGGCAACCCCAAACCAAGAATGTTCCGTATCCCTGAGAGAGAAGCGTTGATCAACCGTATGGGGTTTAATAATCTGGGTGTGGATCAACTGGTCGCGAATGTTCAAAAGAGCCGGTACCAAGGCATTATCGGTATTAATATTGGCAAGAACCTGACCACGGCTGTTGAAGATGCCAACCAGGATTATCTCACCTGTCTGCGTAAGGTATATCCCTACGCTGGTTATGTTGCCGTTAACCTCTCTTCCCCGAATACACCGGGGTTAAGAAAACTGCAATATGGTGATGCCTTGAAAAGCCTGCTGTCAGTGCTGAAGGAAGAACAGGCGTCACTGGCTAAAGCCCATGGTCGCCAGGTTCCTCTGGCCATCAAAATTGCCCCGGATATGACCGACGATGAAATAGCCGCAGTTGCTGCCGAGTTGGTGTCGTATGAGCTGGATGGCGTAATTGCCACCAATACGACACTGGATCGAGATAAGGTCAGCGGCTTTGCGACAGCCGAGGAAGCGGGAGGACTCAGTGGTGCGCCGTTGAGTGATAAGTCCACGGCAGTGATTCGACTGCTTGCCAGTGAGCTTTCCGGTAAGCTGCCGATTATCGGCGTCGGTGGTGTTATGGATGCTCAGACGGCCGCTGATAAGATCCGGGCGGGGGCCAGCCTGGTGCAGATATATTCGGGCTTTATTTATAAGGGGCCGGAGTTGATCCGAGAGGCTGCGGAAGCCGTCTATTCTGTTGATGCATGAGAAAGCGCGTTGATCAAGCGGGTGATGTCAAAAAGCCCCGGACGGGGCTTGTTGACAGCGCAATCAGAGCTGGTTGGCTGAATAGGAGTGAGAGAAGTTATACATTCGGTGTAACCCCGAGATTCCTGTCATTCCTTCCCAGTTATCAACTCGACCTTCACGCCAGCCACTTAACCACGACTGGCGCAAATCTGCCTCCTGATGGGGGCAGATATCCCTGGAACGGCCAGACAGGCCCACTTGGTATCCTTTATTAAAGGCTCTATCTGATTTATCCCTTTTGAGTCTTTTCAACATGGTAATGCCTCTTGCTGATATGGTTTTTGACGGCCTCCCTGGCGCCTCGGGCTTGGTTCAGAATGACCGGACAGCTGACTTCACCCCGTGGTGGAGGTAACTAGTCGCAAGTGCTAACTGTCCCCCAAAAGACAGTGCGGGTAAAGTGTCGACTGAAGAAGGTATTCACCCAAGGAAAGTCAACATTCTAAGTTTTATCCAAATCTGAAGCTTTTGTTGAGAAAACATTGAGAATTTTTAGTTAAGAAGAGCTGTTTTTTAGCTTTTTTCAGGAATATGACGTTATGAGTACAACGATGTTGACTCTGTTTGCCAGTTGTCCCAAGGGGGTAGAATCCCTGCTGGCAGAAGAGCTGAAGGAACTGGGAGCCAGTGAAGTGGCGGAGACGGTTGCCGGAGTCAGCTTTGCCGGTCACCTTGAGTTGGCCTACAGGGCTTGCCTGTGGTCTCGTCTGGCCAGTCGGATTCTGCTGCGCATCGGCGAAGTGGATGCTTCTGACAAGCATTCGCTGTATCGGGGTGTGCAGTCGTTTGACTGGGATGATCATCTGGATCAGGGCTCCAGTTTTCGGATTGATTTCAATGGTTCGACACCGGATATCACCCATACCCGCTTTGGCTCCCAGTTGGTAAAGGATGCCATTGTTGATCAGCTGCGTGATCGTTATGGCTGGCGGCCATCTGTGGATAACAGCAAGCCGGATCTGCGGGTCAATGTGCACGCCAGAAGCGGCAGGGCATTTGTTGCCATTGACCTGTCAGGCCAGAGCCTGCATGAGCGCGGTTACCGCCTGGAAGCCGGTGAAGCACCCCTGAAAGAAAACCTGGCGGCAGCGATTTTGTACCGTGCCCGCTGGCCTGAACTGGCGAAACAGGGCAGCACACTGCTGGACCCTATGTGTGGTTCAGGCACCTTTCTGATTGAAGGTGCCATGATGGCGGCGGATATCGCGCCGGGATTGCTCAGGGCCCGTTTTGGCTTTGATAAGTGGATGGGGCATATTCCCAAAATCTGGTTGGCAGTACTGGAGGAAGCCCGTGCCCGTCGCACGGCTGGCCTGGCTGCGATTAAGACGACCATCGTCGGATATGAAGGTCTGCCAAAAATTGTCGGGAGAGCCAGGGCCAATATCCAGCGTGCCGGGCTGGGTAAGCTGATTACTGTCAAACAACAGGAGCTGGCCAGTCTGAAGGTTGACCCGGAGATTCCAGCCGGACTGGTGATTGCTAACCCACCCTATGGTGAGCGTATGGGTGATGAGGCCAGTCTCGTTTATCTCTACAAACACCTTGGCGAAAAAATCAAACAGCAGACGCCGGGTTGGCAGGCGGCGATCTTTACCTCTTCACAGGCGCTGGTCAGAAGTCTGGGCATGGGGCCGAAGAAAAGCTATACCCTGTTTAATGGTGCGCTCTCCTGCAAGCTGTTTCTCTATGATGTTCGTGAGCGACAGGCTGACCAGCCTGCTTCCGGGCAGAGCCGTGTGGACAGTGCGGCTAATACCTTATTCAAGGCCAGCACCGCCGGTGGTGAAATGTTTGCCAACCGCTTGAAGAAGAATCTGAAGCAGTTGGGTAAGTGGGCCAG
The DNA here is from genome assembly GCF_049310205.1 of Endozoicomonas sp. ALC013. Lineage (NCBI taxonomy): Bacteria > Pseudomonadati > Pseudomonadota > Gammaproteobacteria > Oceanospirillales > Endozoicomonadaceae > Endozoicomonas > Endozoicomonas sp. ALC013. The sequence goes on from NZ_JBLYNS010000107.1 coordinate 16,520, forward strand.
GAAAGAGAGTGTCGACTGCTATCGCCTGTATGATGCGGATATGCCGGAGTATGCCGTTGCCGTCGATCTCTACAGGGATTGGGTTCATGTGCAGGAATACGCGGCACCGAAAAGCATTGATGAGACTAAGGCCCATCAGCGTCTGCTGGAAGCGCTGGAAGTGATTCCCGGTGTATTGGGTATTCCGGATAGTCATGTGGTCTTCAAGCGTCGTGAACGTCAGTCTGGCAAGCGGCAGTACGAAAAGCTTGAGCAGTCCGGTGATATGCTTGAGGTAAAAGAAGGGGATTGTCGTTTACTGGTGAACCTGAGGGACTATCTGGATACCGGACTGTTTCTGGATCACAGGAAAATGCGCCTGCGCATTGCCCGGGAGGCCGCAGGTAAAGATTTCCTGAACCTGTTCTGCTACACCGGAACGGCAACCGTTCATGCCGCCGTGGCCGGTGCGGCCAGTACCACCAGTGTCGATCTATCGAATACCTACCTTGGCTGGGCCAGAAAGAATCTGGCGCTCAATGGCCTGGTGGACCGCAAACACCGGTTGGAGCAGGCGGACTGCCTGCAGTGGCTGAAACAGGAGACACGGAACTATGATCTGATCTTTATGGATCCCCCTACCTTCTCAAACTCCAAGCGGCTGCGCGGGGTATTTGATGTGCAGGAAGCCCATGTTGAGTTGGTCGAGCGGGCAATGGCCAGGCTGAAACCGGGTGGGGTGCTCTATTTCTCCAACAACTTCCGACGTTTCCAGCTGGCCAAAGAACTGGAGCAGAAGTTCAGTGTTGAGGAGATCACTGCTACTACCATTGATCGGGATTTCCAGCGGAGACCGGGTATTCATCGTTGCTGGTGTATTCAGCGCTGAGTACTGAAGATGTGAGCATTTAATTCAGTAATATTTATAGTCCATATTAATCTTTGTGGTTATAAAGCCTCACTCTTATAGTGCATGCTGTTAAGTTATGGATTGATGGGGAAAATAATGAATCTGGAGATGATTAATCAGGATCTGTCGACTCTGAGCCCGCAGGCTATTATCCAGTGGGCCGTCCAGCGTGCTGAAAAACCTGTGCTGACCACCAACTTCGGGCCCCATGAAGCGGCCATTATCCATATGGCCACCCGGGTCAAGCCGGATATCCCGGTGGTCTGGATCGATTCGGGCTACGGTACTGACGCGACGTACCGCTTTGCTGATCAGCTGATTCGGCGTTTGCAGCTTAATATCCGGGTTTTTCACCCACAATACAGTCGTGGTTTTCGTGATGCCATTTACGGTGGTGTGCCGGAGGTTGATACCCCGGAACATGATGAGTTTACCCGGCAGGTAAAACTGGAGCCTTTTGCCCGTGCCATGGACGCATCAGCACCGGATTACTGGCTGACCGCCATCCGTAAGGATCAGACTGAATTCCGGCAAAACCTTGATGTGGTCAGTCTGACCAACAATGGCTATTACCGGGTGGCACCACTCCTTAACTGGACGGAACTCGATGTTGAGGAGTACCTGGTTACTCACGATCTGCCCATCGAGGAAGATTACTACGACCCGACAAAAGTATACGGACACCGGGAGTGTGGTTTGCATACTTCTGTGGCGGGTTAGGAACTGGCATTCGGCATTTCTGGTA
>NZ_JBLYNS010000108.1:0-18108 GCF_049310205.1 Endozoicomonas sp. ALC013
AACAACTCCCCAGCCCTGTGACGCTTTATGGGCGGTGTCGCAGCGGAAATGATCACCGGTATGCAACAGGTGTCTTAAGGACTTGTGCAGGGCAATGTATTTGGCAAAGGAGCGCTTCTCTTCCTCTGAAGCACTGGCCGGGTCCAGCTCTACCCCCATATGACCAAACAGCGCAGTAATACCCCGGAAGGGATGTGCCTGCCTTGATCACCAGGCTGGTGGTGTCTGTGAAAAGGTGAATTAACGGTTTGCTCATCACAATGTGCTCGTAAGAAATGGTTCTGACTATTCAACAAAAATACCCCCACATAAGGGGGGCACAAAAACAGGTTATTTGTGAACTACCGGTCTTCAGACACTAGCAGCTACAGCACTTTCATCCTTGCTGAGGCGGGCATCCAGACGATAAGTCTTTTTATAGATGATGGCGCTCAGGGCAATCAGTACTGCGGGAATCAGGATCATCAGTACTTTCAGTCCGACAATGGTTTCCGGTGTCTGAACAACGTTGGGCACATAGCCGATAAACGTCAGACCAAAACCAATCAGGAAACCTGCCATGGCACCGGCACATTTCACCAGCATGGTTTGCACTGAAAAGATAATGCTCTCGCTGCGCAAGCCGGTTTTGGCTTCGCCGTAGTCCACCAGATCAGCCAGAATAACCGTAGAGAGACCATTGAACAGACCGTTGCCAAATTTCAGAGCAGCACCGGCCAGACCTACCAGAATGGCGCTTTCCGGGGCAATCACGCTGGAAAAGTAGAGTACGGAGCTGCACAGAATCGGAAAGCCGCAGGCCAGGGGCCACATCAAACGACGATTGACTACTTTAGCAATCCAGGGGAACAGGAAGATACCTGAGAATTGCATCTGAATTAACCCTCCATTGAATGAATCGTTAACCCCCCTGTTTAGCAGCAGCAATAAAATGTAGTGAATCCCGGCAGATGGTTAATTCTGAACCATTAACCGTCTCAGGGTGTTTCAAAGCTTGCTGGTCATAACCCCGTATCACTGTGGATTCAGGGTTATGAACGTGTGATCACGACAGTTCGAACGACCACTGGTACATCGGTTGAGTCAACAGGTACTCAGGGCGAACGCTCGGCGTCCAGGAATCATCACCACCAATACCCATGTGGAAGCCATCCAGATAGACAAAAATGCCTTCTTCTTCCTGAAGCTCGTGGGTATGTGTTGCCCTTGCCAATTGTGCCTGGCCGTATGGGCTGACACTGAAATGGAACTGTCCTGTTACCCGGATATCGCCCAGCATCAGCGCCTGGGTATCGCACCGCAGACCATTGTCGCTTGGGAAAATGTAAGGCGTGTGCATGGCCTTGAGGGACTGCTCCCAGTGTCCGATATCCGCGCTTAACTTGCGGTCCGGATAGTTTTCGTGGGGCCCACGGCCAAACCAGTTCACTTGTGCCGGTTGTTCCTTCAGTCTCAGGCAGGCACCGATGCGGGGCATAGGCGGCATATCACCATCAACAGTGACCTCAATATCGATACGGGCACTGCCGTTGGCGGCAAAATGATAGGTCCATACGCTGCGCAGAATCTCTTTTTCCGGTTGTTCCGGGTGGAAATAGCCATGGTGAGACAGAACCAGCCCTTTCTTGGCATCACATTCAACCAGCAGGCAGCGGTGTTGCAGGTTGTTTAATCCGGCCCGCTCCCAGCGTGGCATCCAGGCATTAGGGTCCGGACGGTCAACTTCGCTGACACCAATATCGTTGTCCAACGGTGCCCGGTAGAAATTGTCTGCCAACGGGGTAAGCAGTTGTTCTTTACCGTCTTTTACCCAGCTCACCAGCTGGCCAATGTTACGATCAATCGTCCAGCTGTTTTCTGCCGCATTGACGATAAAGCTGCTGTCGGCCTCATTGATGACCGCAGAGGTTGGCAAGCGAGGAGTAACCGCTTGATGGGTCAGCGATCCCGTTAACATAAACTGTTGGCGTGCGACTTCGTGGCCGGCTTCGGACCAGTCGGTTGCTTCAGGCTGGATAATAGAGAGATCCAGTCGTGGCAGTTTGCCGCTGATGGTCAGTGACTGCTCAGACAGTACCAGCAGTTCTGAGGAGTGGGGCGCAATATTCAGCGTGACTTCGCCAGCAACCAGAGCTTCTTCGCCCGCCATTAGCTGCCACACCAGTTGATGGTTGTCGGTGGCGCAGAAGCAGGCTTCGCTGGTGACTTTCACGGTGAGTGGTCGGGTTGCCACTAATTCGAAAGTAAACGGCTGCTGTGCTCTTTTGGCTTCAAACAGTGCCGGGTGCGGTGTTTTATCCGGGAATACCAGCCCATTGATGCAAAACTGGCGATCGTTGATCTTGTCACCAAAATCACCGCCGTATGCCCAGAAATGCTGACCATTGTCGTCGAACTTGTCCAGTCCCTGGTCCACCCAGTCCCAGATGAAACCACCTTGCAGGCGGGGGTGCTTTCTGAACGCATCCCAATACTCGGCAAAACCGCCCAGACTGTTGCCCATGGCATGGGCATATTCACACAGGATAATTGGCCGGGTTTCGTTGGGCATGCCGACCCACTTGGTCAATGCCCATTTGTTTTTGCCCAGGAACTGCTGTGGCTGATCCTCATCAGTACGACCATACATTGGGCAGATGATGTCTGTTGCGGGGGTATCGGAACAACCACCTTCATACTGTATCGGGCGAGACGGGTCGGTCCGTTTGGTCCATTGGTACATGGCATCATGGGCGGCACCGTAGCCTGATTCATTACCCAGTGACCAGATGATGATGGATGGGTGGTTAAAGTCCCGCGCCACCATGCGCATCATCCGCTCCAGGAACGCATTGGCCCATATCGGGTCGTCGGCCAGTTTGCGCATGGGGGTCATGCCGTGGGTTTCAATATTGGCTTCGTCAACCACATAGAGGCCCAGGCGGTCACACAGCTGATAGAATGCCGGTTGGTGCGGGTAGTGAGAACAGCGCACAGCATTGAAATTATGCTGTTTCATCAGTATCAGGTGTTCACGAACATCGTCTACCGTTTCAAAATGACCGGTCGCCGGGTTGTGCTCGTGCTTGTTCACACCACGAATCATTAATGGCTGTCCGTTTAATTGCAGCAGGCCATCTTTGATTTCTACCTTACGGAATCCAACGTCGTAGGCTTCGCTTTCAATATCGCTGTTTGATTGCGGATCCGTCAGCGTGACCACAACGCGATAAAGGTTGGGTGCCTCTGCGCTCCACTTTTGCGGATGGTTGATATCCAGTTGCAGACAGGTGCGATCGTTATACCCGCCTTTTTCGTCCATCGGTGCGGTACCAATGGCGGATGTGGTGGTGGCAATGACGTCGTTAGCCAAATACAGCGTCGCCCGAATGGCCAGTTCATCGGCATTCATGGTATCGGCAACAATGGTGAGTTTGCCGTGTTCGTAGCGGTCATCAAGATCCGGTGTGACGCGAATATCCACCAGACGCTGGTGTGGCTTATTGAGCAAGCGGACTGAACGATAAATGCCGCTTAGCCACCACATATCCTGATCTTCCAGGTAGCTGCCATCGGACCAGCGGATAACCATTGCGCATAACCGGTTCTCTCCGGCCTGAAGGTATGGTGTCAAATCGAACTCGGCGGCCAGTCGGCTGTCCTGTGAATAGCCCACGGACTTGCCGTTACACCAGAGATAGAAGGCACTGTTTACGCCATCAAAGATCACTCGGGTCTGGCTATCTTCCTGCCACTGCTCAGGCAGGGTGAATGTGGTGGAGTAGCAGCCAGTCGGGTTCGTCACAGGCACCCGGGGCGGGTTGCAGGGGAACGGATACTTGACGTTGGTATAGATGGGCTTATCGAAGCCCTGTAGCTGCCAGTTACCGGGAACGGTAATGGTCTGTGTCGGGTCAGATCCCTCCCTTGAAAATGTTTCAGGGACTTGTTCCGGAGAGTCATACAGTGCAAAAGCCCACTGGCCATCCAGACTTAATACCGAATCACTTGCATGGTCTGCCAGAGCTTGTGGCTCACTGCGCCAGCTGCTCATAGGGGTATGGCTTGCCAGTCGGCTGCGTGCGGTGATTTGTGGGCTTTCCCAGTCGCGCTGCATGAATTTACTCATAGGTTGGCTAAATCATTTTCCTGTCTCTGGAGTCACAGATCATTTCACCTGATGGTGAGATTATTGACGACAGTTATCCAGAATTTTCATACTTCAACATGATGTATCTTATCTGTGAAGGCGGGAAAAAGTGTTGATCCAGCTCAAACTTATGTAACTGTTACATTTTCTGGTGTCAGCCTGTTTGTTGATACCGGTTTAGTGCTTGCACACTGCTGCGTTCAACAAAAGTCGGCATCATTATCTGGCCTGTTACCTTTGCCCTGTTTTTATCGCTCAGGCTGATGGCCAGTCGTGCCGCCTGTTCAGCCATAACGGCAATGGGGTAACGAACAGTGGACAGTTTCGGGTGCAGATAACGTGCAATGACCAGATCATCATAGCCAACGACAGAAATATCCTGCGGACAATGCAGGCCGTTTTCCTGCAGGCCAAACAGCACGCCAGCGGCCATGATATCGTTGTAGGTGATGATGGCTGTCAGTGGTAAGCCTTTTGCCAGTAAGTCATAAACCCCCAGTCGTCCGCCATCTTCGGTGGGTGGGCAGGCGGCAATATAACGTTCATCAACAGGAATACCCGCTTCTGCCATGGCTTTGTGGTGGCCTTTAAGACGATCTTGCGCGTCATCGATAAATTGGTCTGAACATAAATAGCCAATCTGTTGATGACCTTTATTCAGCAGGTGTCGGGTAGCAATGTAGCCTCCCTGAACATTGTCCAGGGCGATGCAGCGCTCAGCAATGGGTTCAATGTAACGATTAATCAGCACTAAACCGGGGATTTGGCTGGCAAAGTCTATCAGTGTTTCATCGGACAACCATTTGCTGTGCACAATGGCCGACTCGCAGTGACCGATCAGTCGCTCAATGGCCTGATGCTCGGTTGGTTCGCTGTAGTGGCCATTGTGGATCAGCAGCTGTTTGTTGTGGTTTCTGGCAACCTGATCAATGCCTTTCAACATCTGGCCAAAAAAGGGTTCTGAAACATCAGACACCACCGCACCGATAGTGGTTGCCGACTGTCGTCCAATCACCGGACGATAACCCAGCTTCCGAATGGTTTGCCAGACCCGTTGCACCACTTCGTTACTGGTGTTGGGGGAGCGATTGATTACCCGTGAAACGGTTGCCGTAGAAACATTAGCTTCCCTGGCGACATCTTTGATTGAAACCATAAATAATTCATGTGTTTATGACTTTGGCTGACGATATCGTAGCGGCAGAGGCCGGGGGGTGGGAAGTGGAAATTAAGGTCACGTATATCCGGGTTCGGTTATGGGAGGGACAAGCGCAGTTTCCGGGAGGTATTGCCATCCTTGCTACGGGCGCTATTCTCGGTCAGCCTCCTGGTGTGTCTCGTTCCATGCGTAGGATAATTACCGTTTTATGCAGTCGGGTACTTATTGCCAGCATCGTATATCCGCCTGATAATCCACGCCGCTTATGGTGATCAAGCCATACTGCCATAATCAGAGACTGACGATGAGTGTGTAATGGTTGGTTTGCATCGCTCAGGGCTCTGCGTTAAGTAGTTGGCCAAATGGAATCGTATATTTCTGGCTAAGTGGGCAGTTACTATGCAAGGCGCAACGTAGGGAGCATAGCAGTAGCTATGTGACCGGAGTTGCAACGCCGCAGAGTGATTGACAACTTAGTCAGAAATATATGATTTCATTTGGTTAACTACTTATTGACGTTCAGTTTTTTGACAATGAGTGGGCAACTGGAATGAGCCAAGCTGGCGAATATATCGATTCCTATTATCAGGTCACCGGGCATTCACTGGAACTTCAGCCGGTGCTGAGTGGAGATATCACCGCGGATGTGTGCATCATCGGTGGTGGCATGACCGGATTTAATGCGGCCATTGAACTGCGCAAGCGGGGCTTTGATGTGGTGCTGCTGGAATCTGGTCGTATTTCCTGGGCCGCTTCCGGGCGCAATGGTGGACAGTGTCTGGCGGGCTACTGTCTGGGGCTGCGTGAGGTGGATGAAACCTTTGGTCCGCAGTGGGGAAAACAGCTGTGGGATCTCTCCTGTGAGTCGCTGGATATCGTTCGTGATCGTATCCGTGAGTTCAATATCGACTGTGATTTCCAGCAGAACTATATCGAATTGGCCATCAAGCCAGGTCAGGTAAAAGAGCTGAAGTCCTGGCTGGAGCTGAAGCAGACCCGTTATAACTACCCCAGCGTTACCTGGTGGGACCGGGACAAAATCCGGAAAGTGACCTCAACCGAGAAGTACCTCGGTGGACTGTTCGATACCAACAGTGGCCACATGCACCCCCTCAACTACACCCTGGGCCTGGCCCGCGCAGCGATTGAGCTGGGCACTCGCGTATTCGAGCAGAGCAAGGCGATCAAACTGGTCAAAGGCAGTCCAAACCAGATACTGACGGAGCAGGGCAGTGTCAAGGCGAAGCAGGTTCTGCTGGCCTGTAACGCTTACATCGACGGTCTTAACCGGAAAGCGGAAAGCAAAGTATTGCCGGTGGCCTCGTATATTGCCGTTACCGAACCGTTGGGTAAACGACAGCCTATTAGCAACAAAATGGCCATGTCTGACTTAAACAACAGTCTTGACTATTTCCGTCCTACTGCCGATGGCCGAATTCTGTTTGGTGGCGTTAATCATCCGTTCAATGGCGAATACAGTGACTCCAAAGAGCGCCTGCGTCAGCGGATGCTGAAGGTCTTTCCACAGCTTGATGATGTGAAAATGGAGTATCACTGGGGTGGTTTGTTTGCGGTTACCCGGGAATATATGCCGCATATTGAGCATCTTGGAAATGATATTTACACGGCACACGGCTATACGGGGCATGGTGTAGCACTGACCAATATTGCCGGGCGGGTGGTTGCGGAAGCAATGGCGGGGATGTCTGAGCGATTTGATGTGTTTTCCCGTATTCGCCACAAGTGGATACCAACGCCAAAAGTCCTTCGTGTACCGGCATTGGCCATGGCCATCTGGAAAGCAGAGCTTGAAGATTCTCTGGGAGGCTGATGGATTTACGTCAGTCAGCGTTTTTTGGTTGGCTGATGTGAAATAATTTTGATGATGAAGTGAACAAAATGGATGTTCCTTTGTCTACTAGCGGGCGACACCACGTTTTCATGTTTTTGTTTTCATAAACAGGAGGTCTTCCGTGACTGCAATTATTAACTGGGGCTTTGGCTTCTTTCTAACGGACTATGCTGGCCTCTCCGGGTCCGTGTTCCGATCCATCATATCGATGCTGTGATATGTCAAGGGCAAGGAAGAGTAGACTCTTTCTTGCCCTTGCCGCTTTTATTGACCGGATGTCAGTTTGGTAAACAGGCGGTTAACCTGACGGTTAATTCTGGAAGGCAGAACCTTAAAGACAAATAACCGTTTTTTTGCCTCAGCGGTTGGATAGATGCCAGGGTTCTCACGAATATCGTCGTCCACTAATGTTGTGGCGGATTTATTCGGGTTGGCATAAGCCACATAGTCAGTGATGTTGGCGATCACATCGGGACGCAGCAGGTAGTTCAGAAAGATATGGGCCTCTTCAGGGTTTCTGGCATCCTTGGGGATAGCTACGGCATCAAACCACAGGCCAGCACCCTCATCAGGGATCATATACTTTACGGTTACACCATTGTCCGCTTCATCAGCACGGTCTGCTGCCTGCAAAATATCCCCGGACCAGCCCATGGCGACACAGATATCACCATTGGCCAGGTCGGAAATTGAGCGGGAAGAGTGAAAGTAAGTGACGTAGGGACGAACTTTCATCAGCAGTGCTTCGGCTTTGGCGTAATCCGCTCTGTTGGTCGAGTTCGGGTCAAGTCCCAGATAACTCAGTGCCGCTGGAATCACATCGGTTGGTGCATTCAGGAACGCAACACCACACTGACTGAGCTTGCTGATATACTTTTCATCAAAGATCAGGCTCCAGCTGTTGATGGGAGCATCTTTCCCCAACTGCGCTTTCACCCGCTCCGGGTTATAACCGATGCCCGTGGTGCCCCACAGATAGGGAAACGAGTACCGGTTATCCGGGTCGTAGGTTTCCATCAAGATCATCAACTCAGCGTCCAGGTGCTTCCAGTTGGGCAGCTTTTCTTTATCCAGCGGCTGGTATACCCCGGCTTTGATCTGGTGAAGCAGAAAGTCTGCTGATGGTGCGACGATGTCATAGCCGGTTTTTCCTGAAAGCAATTTGGCTTCCAGGACTTCATTGCTGTCAAAGACATCGTAATGAACCTTGATACCAGTCTCTTTTTCAAAGTTGGCTATGGTGTCTTCGGCGATATAATCCGACCAGTTGTAGATATTAAGCGTTCTCTGTCCTTCATTGGCCGTTGTGGCAAATGCAGGCGCTATGGTGAGAGAAGCAGCGATTACAAGAGTGGATACAGATTTCCCCAGATGTCTGATCATGGTGAATCCTTACAGCAAGCCATGGGTGAGCTTCCTGGTACTCCGGTCAGTTGGAGCCAGTTACTCTTCGATGGCATTTTTTCAATAATCAGTAGTGACTCAACGGAGTCGCTACACCCCCAGTCATCAGGTTGATGAAAATGAAGCTGCGGAAGATAGCAACAAGGTTATGGGAAATCCATCGTTGCTGTATGAAATAGCGGTAAAAACCTATGACTGAGTGAACCTGCACAGGCTCCCGGAACATATCGCTGATGTGCATAGATTGCAACGGCTGCTCTGGAGGTGTTAGATTCTGCCACCCCATGGCTTATTTCTTTTGCACAGATGTCTACCCCGCTATTTCTTCTTGCTTCTGATCACCCTGCCATTCAGGCTTTGCTTGAAGGCCTTGCCGCACAGCTGAATACCGGCTTTAGTCACCGTCTTCAAGACGTTGATGAAGGCGCTCTGGTGGCTTTTGATGCATCCGGAGCGCTGGCGGTTCAGCGTGCGGGATCGAAAGAGAAGCCGATTGTCGTTGATTTTGTCGGTGGCAAGGCAGGGCATCGACGCAAGTTTGGTGGTGGCAAAGGGCAGGATATCGCCAAGGCCGTGGGTCTGAATAAAGGCGTCAAACCATCGGTGCTCGATGCAACCGGTGGATTGGGTCGGGATGCGTTTGTGCTGGGCAGCCTGGGGTGCAATGTCACCCTGATTGAACGGTCACCGGTGGTGGCAGCCCTTTTGGCAGATGGTTTGCGCCGGGCACTCGGCGATAGTGATGTTGCGCCCATTGCACAACAGATGTCGCTTTTGCCCGGTAATGCCATTGAGCTGATGCAGGCATCGGACAATAAGTACGATGTTGTTTATCTGGATCCGATGTTTCCTCATCGGGAAAAGTCGGCCTTGGTCAAAAAAGAGATGCGGCTGTTTCAGGATCTGCTGGGGGATGATCCGGATGCGGATCAGTTGCTGCAACCGGCACTGGATCTTGCACGGTATCGCGTTGTTGTGAAAAGGCCAAGGCTGGCACCGGATCTTAATGGCCAGGCTCCCACCTACCGGCTGGAAGGGAAAGCCTGCCGCTATGATATCTATGCCCTGAAGGCATTTTCCGGGTAATCAGATCTAATGATAACCGTGGTCATGGTGTGACCACGGTTATCGTGCGTTTTACCCGCTGTTCAGGGTGTGGATTTTTCCCCCGGACCGTTACTGACTCCGTATCGACTGGTCTGGTTGATACTGTGTCGTATTTCAGTGGTTAACAGGGTGTGCGCCTGATCAGCCACTTTCTGAATATCATCGCCAAACACCAGTTTATTGGTTTGCGTGATCTCCAATACACCGTGATAGCGCATCTGGGCAATAAAGCCACGGAACAGTGATTTATCAAAAAACTCCGGCGCATTAAGACCATGAATGATCGACAGGCGCTGTGCCAGCACCCCACTCTGATGTTCCAGGGCTTCTGCTTCAATATTGCCACTGCCATTGCGCAGGAGCAGGCTGATCACCATATAGAAGCGTTCCAGTGTCTGGACAATGGAGCGTGAGAAAACATTCAACATGATGTATTCGGCGGTGGCAGGGTCCGGCTGGAAATAACACGCTTCGCCATCATCATCCTGACCATGGGTAATCAGTCCTTCTGCAACCAGACAATCCAGCCATTTTTGCACCACGGCCAGCGCTTCGTGTTGCGTCCATTGCAGGAACAGTTCTGCCTGCAGGTAAGGGTAGAGAACCGCACTGATGCGCAGAATCTCTTTTCTGGTGATGCTGGCACAGTTCACAAAGAAACAGCTGATCAGGGACGGGATGGCAAAAATATGCAGCACATTGTTGCGATAATAGGTCATGGCAATGGCTGTTTTCTCATCCATGCTGATGATATCGCCCAGCGCATCGGTCTTTCTCTGGATCAGCTGCAGGTTTTCCACATAGTGAATCATGCTGCGGGCATCCAGATCGGTCATTGCTGTCCGGTCACTGTAGGGAACCATGGACAGTAGACGTGTATAGCCATCCAGCTGGCGAATCAGCTCCTCTTCACCCAGTGCATGCCTGGGTGAGGAAAGCAGGGCAATGGCGACCAGGTTGACCGGATTGATGACCGCTGCCGCATTGATTCTGCCAGCCAGCGTATCGCCCAGGTTTGAGGTGGTTTTTTCCAGCCATGCCGGTTTGTCATTGGCACCTGAGCTTTCTTTCCAGTTGGGTACCTGTGAATTCAGGAAGGAGCCCAGGTCCAGTGGTTCCCCAAAAGTGATCCACGCCTTGCCAAACTCATTTCTCAGGGCCGCCAGTGTGCGAACTATATCCAGAGGTGACTCACTTTTCTTGGCTTTACCCCGGAGTTCGCCCAGGTAGCTGGCCATTTCCAACAGTTTTTCATAACCGATATAGACCGGAACAAACGCCAGCGGCTTGCGATGGTCACGCAGGAAACTGCGGACGGTAATGGAGAGCATGCCGGTTTTTGGTGTCAGGGTGCGGCCGGTTCTTGAGCGGCCGCCTTCAATGAAATACTCGGTAGCAAAGCCTTTACTGGTCAGTGTGTACATGTATTCATGGAAGACCATGCTGTAAAGCGGGTTGCCACGGAACGTTCTGCGCATGAAAAAGGCACCGCCCTTGCGCAGAATGGTGCCAACCAACGGCATATTCAGGTTAATGCCCGCAGCAATATGGGGCGGTGGCAGACCTTCATAGTACAGAACGTACGACAGTAGCAGGTAATCGATATGGCTTCGATGGCAGGGCACATAAACAATCGTATGGCTATGTGCCAGCGCCTTCAGGGGCTCGACATGATTGATTTTTACGCCGCTGTATAGCTTGTTCCAGAACCAGGTCAGGATAATATCCAGGAAGCGGATCACGGGCATGGAGAAGTCAGAAGCGATTTCATTGGCATACTTCCGGGCTTTTGCTTCGGCTTCTACCAGAGTGATTTCCTGAGCCGCAGCTTCTGCTGCAATGGCTTTCTGAATCCTGGGCGTATGAATCAGGCTGTTGACCAGCATACGACGGTGGGAGAGATCCGGCCCCAGAACCGATGCTTTTTTCTGGCGGAAATGCACCCGGAGAATCCGGTTGACCTTGCGCACACTGCGGGCATGGTTGTTACTGTCACCCATGATTTCCTGCAGTGATAAGGCAGGGCTGAAAGACACCATGGTCTGTCGGCCGTGCAGCAGGGTTGCCAGAAACTTCCGGAAACGTCCGCCAAGGCTGAAGTTCCAGTCAAACAGCAGTTTAAAGGCGGACTGTTCTTTTTCCGGTGAGCGTCCCCAGATAATGGTAACGGGAACGAGCTGGACATCCTGATGCTTTGCTTCAACCTGCCTGACCAGCGCTTCCAGCAGTTCCGGGGGCTCTGGCCGTTCTCTCTGGAGAATCAGGCCTTCGTGCTGGCTAAGAAAAAAATGCGCTTTGCTCTGTGGCTGGTCAGCGACAATGGGGTTGTAAGGGCGGGGCAGACCTGCTTTTATGCACTCACCTTCCAGCACCATCAGGTCCGTCAGGGAGCGCTGGTGCATAACATAGACCACCGGTTTTCCGGTCTGCAGGTGCAAAGCTTCAGGGTTGTTGTTTTCAACCGTGGTACGCACCCACGTGGAGAGGAGTTTTCTCAGGCTATGAAAAACATAGCGATTCAGGGTAATGGGCTTCAGCATGGAACTGGCTCTTGGCCTGCATCCGTCAGTAAAGGAGATAAGAAACGTCAGAAGACTGGTACCGGTAAACCGGTACAGGCCTCATGGCTTGAGATTCAATGGTAGCTCTCAAGTCGCTGATGAGTTAATCGGGCATTCTAGCCTGATTACGTGGTGTTGCGCAAAAGTTACGGAGCTTCGGTGTCAGGAACCACTCTCCGTTTGATAGTATGGCTCAGTAGACGGTTATCCTGTTTTCTCCCCTGAAAAAGCAGCTAGGAGCCTGTCCGAGAATAGCGCCCGTAGCGAGGATAGCAGTAAATTGAGGATAAAAATTTCGTTTTGTGAGGTGAATAGCGGGGCTATTTGCCGAACAAAACGGAATTTTTAGACCAATTTGCTGCCACCGCAGTAGGGCAGCCTATTCTCGGACAGGCTCCCAGGCTGCTTTCCGGTTATGAAGCGTTAGGCCACTTGATCAGCTTTTCCTGGCCGTGTTCATCCAGTTGCCACCATTCATCCATATCAGCTCCTTCCTGCCAGGGGCCGGAGTTACAGCGAACCCGGCATTGACCATAGGCCTGAAGGCTTCTTGCGCATTGGGTGTCATCCTGCCAGGGGGTGCCCGTGGTTTTAAACCAGATGCTGGTCCAGGCTTTGCCAACAGCGTTTTCAACAATCATCACCGGAATGGTGTTGTCCAGGCGGGTGACTTCCATATCATGCACCACTTTGCCGCTGTTCACTGTCACAACGGTATCAAAGGTATCGTTCAGCCAGTCGGTAATAGCCTCCAGGGAGAGACCGCTGGCATACACTTCAATGTCGTCGACTTCGGTTGCGTCAGCTTTTGATGGATCAAGACTGCTCATTGGAGAAACGTCACTTTTCAGCTAGCAAATGCTTAAGTATACCCGTATAGATTTCCTGCAGGGTATCAAGATCTTCCGCGTTAACGCACTCATTCACTTTATGGATGGTGGCATTAACCGGGCCAAGCTCTACCACCTGGGCACCAGTAGGCGCGATGAAACGACCATCGGAGGTACCGCCGGAGGTTGATAGCTCCACCTCCATGCCGGTAACGTCCCGTATCGCTTGCTGAACGGCATTGACCAGGGCCCCAGGGTGGGTTAAAAACGGCTGACCGCTCAGGTACCAGTCAATATCGTACTCCAGCTGATGATGGTCCAGAATCGCGGTGACTCTTTCCTGAAGCTGCTCAGCCGTGACCTCTGAAGAAAACCGGAAGTTGAAATTCACCTGGCACTCGCCGGGAATGATATTGCTGGCACCGGTACCGGCCTGAATTTGCCAGATCTGGAGGCTGGTGGGCGGAAAGAATTCATTGCCTTCATCCCAGACTTCGCCGGTCAGATCGGCAATGGCCGGGGCTACTTGATGTACCGGGTTTCTGGCCAGGTGAGGATAGGCGACATGTCCTTGAATACCTTTGACCGTAAGGTGGCCATGGAGTGAGCCACGGCGGCCATTTTTCACCACATCTCCCACCTGGTTGGTGCTGGATGGCTCGCCAATCAGGCACCAGTCGATTTTCTCGTTTCGAGCCTCAAGGTGCTCAACCACTTTTACCGTACCGTTTTTGGCGGGGCCTTCTTCATCGCTGGTAATCAGAAAGGCAATGGACCCTTTATGGTCAGCGTGTTCTGCCAGAAAGTCTTCGCAGGCGGTGACCATGGCGGCAAGGCTGCCTTTCATGTCGGCGGCTCCACGGCCGTGCAGCATGCCGTCGATGATGTCTGGCTGAAACGGAGGGTTGTCCCACTTCCCTTTCGGGCCGGTGGGCACCACATCGGTATGTCCGGCAAAGGCGAGCACCGGGCTCTGGTCGCCTCTGCGCAGCCAGATATTATCGACCTCACCGAAGCGGAGTCGCTCAACCTTGAAGCCCAGTGGCTCAAGTCGGCTGATCATCAGTTCCTGGCAGCCCGCATCTTCAGGAGTGACGGAAGCGCGGCTGATCAGGTCCATGGCCAGTTGCAGGGTTTTGGAGGTCATAGTCAGGGAATCGGTCATTTATTGTTCTGGAAAGAAATCGGATAGTTGGCAGCAATTGCAATGCAGTCTAGCATTTTTCACCGGACTGCAACCATGTGAGAATTTCCCGGACGTAAGGCTGCTCTGTGTCGGACTGAAACGCCGAAAAGGTGTTTTCCAGGCGTTTGCGGGTGAAATCGGAAAAGTTCAACGTGCCTTCTTCGGTAAAATAGAGCAGGTTGTCTTCAATGGCCGATGCCAGCGCTTGACCGCAAAGATCAACCACTGCCTTCCTGAAGCTGGCATGGCCATCAAACCGGTCTTGCTGCTGGTATAGGTCAGCCAGAGTGGCCAGCGATATCATCGATAGCCAGGGCTGGATCATCGGGTTGACGGCATGGCCACGACACCAGTCGCTGATTTGCCATGGGCGGCCGGTGAAGGTATAGAGTCTGAGCCGGTGTTTCAGCCATTCGGTATCATTGACCGGGTAGTTGTCCCAGAGGAACGGTTTGCGTTGGAAGTGGTCCGTCATTTCCTGCAAGCCTGACTGGTCGTAGCCAAGGGAAATAACGTGGTCGCCTGTCCAGAAAATATCAAACTGTGGGTCCAGGCATTGGCCCAGATCAGACCAGTAGCCTTTGGGCATTGTGCCGTAGACTCTCTGCAATAACGGGTCTTTTGAGTAGTAGGTGCCTGCGACAATAAATTGGGTCGCGGTGCTTTCTGCGGCGATAAATTCGGCAATGTCAGCCTGGGTTTTTGCCAGGTCATCAATGTTGTTACTGAAATCATCAAAGAGAATGCAGAGAATCTGTGGATTCAGTTGATTGATGCTGGCGATTTTCTGTTTCAGCTGTTGGCGACTTTTCTGGTTCAGTTCCCGTACATTAAACGGCGTGAGTCCGATACCAAAACGCACATTGTTTTGTTTGAGCGACAAACCCAGTGTGTTCAGGTGGTGGAAATCCTGCTCTGGCCAGGGCTGATCCCATTGTTCGCGCAGATAAGGATCATTCTTTGGTGCGTAGATATAGAAATTGAAACCTTTCCTTGCACAGAAACTGGCATAGGCATTCCTGGACTCCCAGGACCACTGGTTTTCCTGATCATACAGCCCTTCTATTACGCCATAGTGGAATGCCATGAGCGGATATTTCCCTGTTTAAAGTGAGTCAGACTAAGACGTTTTCTGCTTGAATTCACAAAGGTCTTCAATAATGCAGCTACCACATTGTGGCTTTCTTGCTTTACACACATAACGGCCATGGAGGATCAGCCAGTGGTGGGCATCCATCAGAAACTCTTTGGGAACCAGCCTGACCAGCCGTTTTTCCACTTCCAGAACATCCTTGCCGGGGGCAATGCCTGTTCGGTTGGATACCCGGAAAATATGGGTGTCCACCGCCATGGTGGGCTGATGAAAGGCGGTATTTAAAACGACGTTAGCCGTTTTTCTTCCAACGCCGGGAAGTGCTTCAAGATCTTTCCGGTTATCGGGTACCACGCTATTGTGTTTATCCATCAGCATCTGACAGGTTTTGATAACGTTTTCTGCCTTGGCATTGAATAACCCGATGGTTTTGATGTACTCCTTCAGGCCATCAACACCCAGGGCAAGTATTGCCTCAGGGGTATTGGCAACCGGGTAAAGTTTATCGGTGGCTTTGTTGACCCCTACATCGGTGGCCTGGGCAGACAGTATCACCGCGACAAGCAGTTCAAAAGGTGTACTGTAGTTTAGCTCGGTCGTTGGGTTGGGGTTAGCGTCCCGAAACCGGGTAAAAATCTGTGTGCGCTTTTCCTTGTTCATCCTTTGACCAGTAAAAAGTATAAAAATCAGTTTGTGCTTATTTTAATGCAAAACAGGGCTGGAATGCCCTGTTTCTGATCATGAAAGGGTTAGATCCGGAATGTCATAACCAGACCGAAATAGTTCCGGTTTTCATCCTGATTCTCTACCTGATAAAAGGTTGGAGCAAATGTCAGACGGATATCAAAGTCTTCCATAACGGGCTGTTCACGGTCACCATTGATCCACTGGTCAATACTGTCGACCGGATCCAGGAAAAACAGTGCCGTGGAGCCCAGGCCGGCAGAGCCCCATACCAGGCCATCATTGTCGACAATCGAGCGCTTCTTCTGGTAAGCCCATTCGCCGTATAGCCAGCCACCAATGGGCGTTACGATAATATCCTGAATGGAAGGCACTTCAGCGATGGCTTCGATACCGTACTCCCAGTAGAAGGTGGACATCAGGAAGGAGTAGACAAAGGAGTTCCACTGGTTGTAACCAGACTCCCGTGCAACGATGTAGTAAACACCACCGAAGTAAGGGTGTGTTACGTAGTTAAGGAAAAAGTCATCTTCATCCATCACCGGGCCTGAACTGACATTATCCCACCACTTTTTGTGGAACTGTTTCATGTCAGACTTATCCCAGTTGGTAAAGGACTCCGGCATAACGGCCAGGGCTCCAATCACACCAACGCCCAGACCGAACATGAGTTTTGTCTGGGACCAGAGACGTGCCTGATTCTCCTGAGGATTGTCATCGAACAGGGTTATTGCCCATGGGGAGCGCTCTTCAGATAGGGTGAACTCAGCGTCTGGCTCCGCCACTGATGGGACAGCAGGAGCTGTGGCGTTGGCCTGGACAAAGCCGGAAAGCATGATCAGGCCAGATAAAAAAACTGGCAATATCTGGTTAAGCATCGTCTTTTATTCATGAGATGGCTGGGGGGTGGCGCAGAAACCACCCAAAAACGGGTTATCCATTCAGGTCATTACCCCTGTTCTGGACAAAAGAGGGGGATTCTATAGCGAATTCTGTCAATAATCGATTGAGGTTTATCATTATTTCCAGTTTTATCGGGCTGATAAATCAGGCTCTTATTTTGTCATGCCGGATTTCTGACTTTGTTCAGAGCAGTGGTTCAGGCAACCTGAACACGAATAAGGTTGCACATGCTACATTGAAATAAAAAAGCAGTATAGGGATGTATCGTGTTTAATAAGCAGTTATACCTGTCAGTGGTTACAGGTTTATTAATGATCGGTGGACTATTTCCTTCAACCAGGTTGCTGGCAGTATCCTCACCGGAATATGAGCCTGTTCCATTTACTCAATATTGGAATGTTATTGCCAACCAGCTTGCCGAAAGCCTCATCGCCAGAGGACGTCTTGGATCAGATTCCGTTTATGTTGATAAAAAACATGCCGCTTCAGGTGTTGCCCGATATCTGGAAAAACAGCTGTCAGTTTCATTGAAAAAATCCGGTGCAAACGTGAGGGCGCCAACCAATGCCTTCAACATGATTGAGCTTGATGTTGATGTTCGAACCCGGTCGAATGGCAGGGGGACCGTGTACTCTGAGGGAGGGGATATCGACCAGTTGTGGGAGATAAAGGAATTTGGTTCTGTCTATTCAGATCAGCTTGCTCATTTAAAAATGGAACCCCTGACAATGATTCGACCAAGAACCATAAACCCGATTTCAGATACCGATACAGAAGTTGTTATCACCGCCCGGGTTATGGATAGAGGCTCGATTCTGGTATCGCAAACCTATGCGTTCTATTTTTCTGCTGAACGGGCAAGTCGTGAATATCATCCTCTGTATAACGGATTAACCAGGGCAGAAGCCTTTTATGCTGATAGTGATGGCCTGTTAACAGAGCATCAGAATAGGCAGGGTGCCTTTATAAATCATCAGAAAAAACTGGATAATCAAATTCAGCAATTGATTGACAGCTATCATCTTGATGTGGATTTTTAGGAGCCTGTCGGACTTAAGACTGTCCTACTGTGGTTGCGATAAATTGGTCTAAAAATTCCTGCTTTTTCGTCAAATAGCCCCGCTATTCTCCTCAGAAGCAGAAATTTTTATCCTCAATTTCTCTCAATCCTCGCTACGGACGCTTAAGTCCGACAGGCTC
>NZ_JBLYNS010000109.1:0-18084 GCF_049310205.1 Endozoicomonas sp. ALC013
CGATGGATCAACCGGCCACTGCGCAATATTGACAAACTGCAGGCCCGCCAGTCAGCAATCACCGCCCTGAAAGATGGCTGCCATTTTGAGTCCCTTTACCCCATTCTCAAACATATTGGCGACATTGAACGTATTCTTGCCAGGGTTGCCCTGAAATCTGCCCGACCACGGGATCTGGCACGGTTAAGGGATGCCCTGCAGCAACTGCCAGAACTGCAGCAGCAGCTGGCGACGATTGATAGCCAGACAGTACATCAACTGGCAAAAAGCATCAGTGAACACCCTGTACTCGAAGCATTATTGACCCGGGCCATCATTGAGAACCCACCTGTGGTGATCCGTGATGGCGGGGTGATCGGCGAAGGTTATGACGCCGAGCTGGATGAGCTTCGTTCCATCAGTGAGAATGCGGGTGACTATCTGGTTCAAATGGAATTACGGGAGCGTGAGCGTACGGGTCTGCCCAGCCTTAAAGTCGGTTACAACCGGGTACATGGTTACTATATCGAGTTGAGTCGCCGTGAATCCGAAAACGCCCCGGTAGACTACATTCGCCGCCAGACCCTGAAAAACACTGAACGCTTTATTACCCCGGAGCTGAAAGAGTTTGAAGACAAGGCGCTGTCCAGCAAAAGCCGTGCCCTGGCCCGGGAAAAAGCACTGTACGATGAACTTCTGGACAAACTGGTGGCAGAGCTGGGACCGCTCCAGGAGTGCTCCATGGCCCTGTCAGAGCTGGATGCGCTCAGCAACCTGGCTGAACGCGCTGAGACACTGAACTTCTGCCGTCCTGAAATCCTGCAGAGCCCCGGTATTGATATTGTTGAAGGCCGCCATCCGGTTGTTGAGCAGGTTTTGGACGAACCGTTTGTGGCAAACAATGTCACCTTCAATGTTCAGCGTCGTATGCTGATTATCACCGGTCCCAATATGGGCGGTAAATCCACCTATATGCGACAGACGGCGTTGATTGTGCTGCTGGCTCATATTGGCAGCTTTGTACCGGCATCCCGTGCGCGTATTGGTCTGGTGGATCGGATTTTCACCCGCATCGGCTCTTCGGATGACCTGGCCGGTGGTCGTTCAACCTTTATGGTGGAAATGACGGAAACCGCCAATATTCTGCATAACGCCACCGAGCAGAGTCTGGTGCTGATGGATGAAATCGGCCGAGGAACCAGCACCTTCGATGGGCTATCCCTGGCCTGGGCCTGCGCTCAATATCTGGCGGATTCAGTACGGGCATTCACCCTGTTTGCCACCCACTACTTTGAGTTGACCCAGCTGCCCGAAGAGTGCAATACGGTAGTGAACGTACATCTCAATGCGACCGAACATGACGATAGCATTGTCTTTCTTCATGCGGTTCAGGAAGGTCCTGCCAGCCAGAGCTATGGCCTGCAGGTGGCACAACTGGCCGGTGTACCCCGACATGTCATTAACCAGGCACGGCAGAAACTGGCCATGCTGGAGCAGCAGGAACCCGCTCCACAACCTGTTGCAAAACCATTGGGAAAGGCTACTTTCACACCTCAGGCTGATCTTTTTGCCAGCCCTGAGCCACACCCGGCGGTTGAAGCCCTGGATAAAACAGACGTGGATAACCTGACACCCCGCCAGGCTCTGGAGCTTCTTTATACGCTCAAGGGGCTGGGAAAATGATTTAATGGTGCTTATACCCTGACCGGTATAAGTTTATGTTCATCACGGCTATCCAGCGGGTTTACAACTCTGGTAGACTTGCCCGATATTTTTGTATTGCCTCAGGTTCTGTTAAGAGAACCTGAATGTCACATTATGACATGCTTTCGTGAATCACGAATATAACAGCAAAACCGGGCAGTACTTTTTTTTAGTCAGATCAAATGGAGTTTAACCACCATGGCTTTCGTAGTGGGTGAAAACTGCATCAAGTGCAAATACACCGATTGCGTGGAAGTCTGTCCTGTGGACTGCTTCTATGAAGGACCAAACTTCCTGGTTATTCACCCGGATGAATGTATTGACTGCGCTCTTTGTGAGCCAGAGTGTCCGGCAAACGCTATTTTCTCCGAAGATGAGGTTCCCGATGATCAGCAGGAGTTCATCGAACTGAACGCCGTGCTCGCAGATGTCTGGGATAACATTACTGAGAAGAAAGACCCTCTCCCTGATGCAGCAGAGTGGGATGGCGTGAAGGGCAAGCTGGACCAGCTGGAACGCTGAGTTCAATAGTAAAAAAGCCATGGGGGTTACCCATGGCTTTTTTATTAACAGAGAATGTCAGGCCATCAGTTAAACAGGGACTCTCCTGACAACCCCTGCTTTTCAAGAATAGATCGAAGCCGTTTTAAAGCCTCTACCTGAATCTGTCTTACCCGTTCACGGGTCAGGCCAATCTCCTTACCGACTTCCTCAAGCGTACTGGTTTCATACCCCCTGAGACCAAACCGGCGGGCAACCACCTCTCGCTGTTTTTCTGATAACTCACCTAACCAGCGGTCAAGACTGTCATTGAGATCCAGATCCTGTAGCAATTCGGCCGGGTCGGCACCTTTTTCATCAGAGATCGTATCCAGAATGGATTTATCAGAGTCAGGTCCCAGTGGTGTATCAACCGATGTCACTCGCTCATTAAGACCGAGCATCCGTTTCACATCAGCCACCGGCTTATCCAGCAACTCGGCAATTTCTTCCGGGCTGGGATCATGATCCAGCTTCTGGGTTAACTCCCTGGCAGCCCTGAGATAGACGTTCAGTTCTTTAACCACATGAATGGGCAGACGTATGGTGCGGGTCTGATTCATGATCGCCCGCTCAATCGTCTGTCGTATCCACCAGGTCGCGTAGGTTGAAAAACGGAATCCACGTTCCGGATCAAATTTCTCAACCGCACGAATCAGTCCGAGGTTACCCTCTTCAATCAGATCAAGCAGTGTCAGTCCACGGTTGACATAGCGCCTGGAGATTTTAACAACCAGCCGGAGATTACTTTCAATCATCCGGCGTCTGCCCGCTTCTACCCCTTTTCGGGCAAGGCGGGCGTAGTGAACCTCTTCCTCGGGGGTGAGGAGAGGTGAAAAGCCAATCTCATTCAGGTACAGCTGGGTTGCATCGATGGATTTGTAAAATCCATCGTCTTCTTTTCGACGACCGGTACTCACCGGAGACACAGCCGCAGGCCGCGGCTTATCGATATCATCGTTCTCGTCAACCACTTCAATGAGGTCACCGGCATTTTCGTCCGGGCTCAATTCATCCTGTCCCTGGATTACATCGTCAGCATAACTGCTTAGCTCTGCGTCATCCCTCTTCGATGCCATAAGAGTTAGTCCTATCCGAAAGTCCCACTCTATGCCGGGCAACCCGAAGTTGCGCCGACACCCGTGAGATCCCTCTACTACAACAGCCACTGACCTTCGCTATCAGCGCCCTGGAAGGTACCCCATCGGGTCGACCGGTTTACCATCACGCCGAATTTCGAAGTGCAGCTTAGGCTCCGTCGTTCCTGTAGAACCTATTTCGGCTATCTTCTGGCCCGCTTTAACTGAGTCTCCCTCATTCACCAATAGATCCCTGTTGTGCGCATATGCGCTCAGATAGCTACTATTATGTTTCAAAATGATCAGCCTGCCATAGCCGGACAGGTCGCTTCCTGCGTACACTACCTCACCACTGGCTGCTGCCTTTACAGGCTCTCCTAATTTGCCGCCAATATCAATCCCCTTGTTAACGGGCATTTTGAGCGAATAGGCGGAAATAATTTTTCCGTTCGCAGGCCATTGCCAGCCACTGCTGCCGGAAGCGGTACTTTTTGGCGTCGAACTCTTTGCTGTATATTTTTTGACCGGAGCGCTGCTTTTGGCAACGGTTTTCTTTGGCTGCCTGACTGGAGTCACCGACGGAGCAGCAACCACGGACCGGCGGATAGATAAGTTTATTTTCTGCCCCGGATAGATAGTATAAGGACTTCGAATGCTATTCTTTCGGGCCAACTCTCTGAAGTCTCTGCTATAGAGCCAGGCTATTGAATAAAGGGTTTCTCCTCTTTGGACAACATGCTGACCTGAAGTCACCTTCGGTGGTGATCTCAGGTCAGTGACCGTAACCCTGGCCGGATCATGGCTGCAACTTGCGATTAGCAGGCAGGCTGTTAGAAAAAGTATTTTTTTTGAGCAATCACTCAAATTAATCAGAGTGATTTTCATGAAATCCAACACTTTATCAACTCCATTACCCTGGCTGCCCACAAAAATCATTTATTCAATAAAAGAATATAAACCGTAACTTATGGTTTGAAATATTATACCAATATCAGTATTTTCACCTATATTGGTGCGCTGGTTTAGTGATTTTTACTACCCACCCGCTCAATCATCGCCACCAAAGCAATGGCAAAAATCATCAGCCCAATAGATTCAACCAGATAAGCAGGCTGCCCGGTAATTCCCTGATAATTCATCGGCGACACATTCGCCTGAATCAGCGGGACCAGCTCCCCGGAACTGTTAACCCGTGTTTCCAGTGTCTCCTTCCATGGCCAGACTTTGCCCAGAGCTCCAAGCATCAGGCCGGTCAGTAGTGAAATCGCCAGATCGCGGTGCTTTTTTAGCAGCCATGACAACACATGGGAAAAGCTGAGCAAACCACCGATACAGCCCAGGCCAAAAACGGTCAGTACACTGAAATTCAAACTCTTCACAGCATCAATGACCGGACCATACAGCCCCATCATCAGTAACATAAAGCTACCGGAAATACCGGGCAGAATCATCGCGCAGATAGCAATGCTACCGGCAAAAAACAGCGTCACCGGCTCTGGTTCAAGACTGGTCGGGGTTAATACACCCACAGCATAAGCAATCACAATACCAGCGATCAGGGTGATGACAGTCGTCACATTCCACTGATCAACCTGACGAATCATCTGCAATCCGGACACCAGAATCAGACCAAAAAAGAATGCCCAGAGCATCTCCGGATACGTCGCAAGGAACCAGGTAATCACATGGGCAAAGGACAGAATACTGGTCAGCACACCACCAAACACACACACCAGAAATGTGCCGTCTATTCTCTGCCACACACCGGCAACCCCTTCCTCACCAAGTACCTTCAGTAACGATGGGTTAACACTTTTCAAGGCATTCAGCAGCCGGTCATAAATGCCAGTAATAAATGCGATGGTTCCACCGGATACGCCCGGCACAACATCGGCGGCCCCCATAGCCATTCCCCTGGCGATGAGGGCAAAGTACGAAGAATGATTCGACATGTTCTGACCTTTGGAACAGAAGTTAAGTAAAATGCCATCAGTCATCCCTGACTGACTGCTTTTTTGTGTGGGTACGTTCAAGAAAGCAACGTCTTTTTAATAACGTATTAGCGTATAACACCCGCCAGCAACGGTACAAACCGGACAGCTTCCAACACCTTGCGCTGATACTCATCACCGTTTCTGGTCACTAACACAAGATCCTGAAAGTTGTTTCCTCCAACCGGAATGACCAGCCTGCCACCTTCCGGAGACAGCTGGCTCAATAACGCTGCAGGAATTTCTCCCGGTGCCGCCGTGACGATAATCCCATCAAATGGACTTTCTTCCGGCCAGCCCATACCACCATCGGTATGACGAAGACGAACATTCTTCAGAGAGAGCCTGGAGAGCCTCTGCTGTGCCTTCTCCTGCAATGGCCTGATGCGCTCCACGGAGCAGACCCTGGCCACCAGCGAAGCAAGCACAGCCGTCTGATAACCGGATCCGGTGCCAATTTCCAGCACCTTGTTCAGTTCACCCCGGGCCAACAGCACTTCCGTCATTTTGGCCACAATATAAGGCTGGGACAGCGTCTGATTATGACCAATCGGCAGAGCTGTGTCTTCATAAGCACGATGTGCCAGCGCCTCATCAAGAAAAAGATGACGGGGAATGGTGCGAATGGCATCCAGAACCTTGCCGGACTGAATACCCTGATCCATCAGACGCTGGATCAGCCGCTCTCTGGTCCGGCGTGATGTCATACCGATACCATCAATTTCAAGATCCCTCATACACAGGCTCCAAGCCAATCCTCCATCAGTGATAACGTTGCATGGCCGGTCTTATCGTATTGCAATGGGGTAATGGATACATAGCCAGAAGCCACCGCATGAAAATCAGTCCCTTCCTCAGCAACCAGGGGCTTACCAACACCACCGATCCACCACACCGTATTGCCGCGGGGATCGGTTATTTTTACCGGAGGCTTTGACGGGTGACGATGGCCGAGCCGGGTAATTTTCATCCCACGGATCTCTTCATAGTCACAGGCCGGGACATTGACATTGAGTATCGTGCCTTCTGGCAGAACCTGATCATCAAGGCGCAACATCAAATCGTGCAACACTCTGGCGCTCACTTCCAGGTGGTGATCCTCTTGACCACAGGATGAAACAGCGATTGCAGTTTTTGCCAGCATGCGTCCTTCCATAGCCGCAGCCACAGTCCCCGAGTAGAGCACATCATCGCCCAGGTTTGCGCAACTGTTAATACCGGAAACTACGCGTTCCGGAAGGCGGCCAAACAGCCCACTGGCAGCGAGATTGACACAATCTGCCGGTGTTCCGTTCACACTGAAGAACCCATTGTCGTGTTCTTTCATGCACAGTGGCCGGTCCAGAGTGAGGGAATGGCCCTTGCCAGAACAGTCATTATCCGGAGCCACTACCCAGCACTGACCGTGTGATTTCATGGTGGCAAACGAAAGGGCCAATCCCCTGGCGGTAACGCCATCATCATTGGATAGCAATATGGTCATAGTCCCTCAATCCTGAATTAATCCAAACTTTTCTTAAGCCCATCGACGGCCTTGTCAATATTACGCCCCTCATGACCAAAGCGCTGTTCACCGAAGTAATTGGGCACCCCTGCACGAGATATCTGCTCTAACCGGGCATTAACCAGCGCAGGATCAGCATCTACATTCCGCAATGTGATGCAGAAATCATTTGCCTTCAGGGCTCCGGTTTTCAGTTTTTTCCGGTGGCGGGCCTGTCGAAGGATCCGTATGGTGTCACTCTCCAGTCCACTCCAGTCGGGATCAGCCATACCAGGCAGGGAAACACAAAACCATTGACGTGTAATTCCATGGCGATCCTTTCTCCCGGCATAACTTACCGACTGTCTTCTGACCCCTGCATGTCTCGCCAGAAGCCCTGCGACCCAGTCGGTATTCTCCCCTTTTTTTTCAATCAGCAGGAAAAGGTGCTCACCTTCACCTTCGGGCTCAAAAGGCAGTAGCTCATCAACCAGAAAATCTTCATGACAGGATTTGAAAAGACAGCTGCCTAAAGGACCACCAAAGGCGTAATACCAATCAACGGAGTAATCGGCAGGCATCGGTACATCTGCATCCATGATGCGCACTCAACAAAGCAAAAATTAACAATAAACAATACCGCGTTTGACGCAGTTTTTGAAAGGAAATACCGAAAAATAACCATGGGTGGCGGGCCTCCCAGGAGGCTGTCCGAGAATAGACTGCCCTACTGCGGTGGCAGCAAATTGGTCTAAAAAGTCGGAAATTTTTAGTCAATAGAACCACTATTCACTAAAAATTTCCGACTTTTTATCCTCAATTTTCTGCCATCCTCGCTACGGGCGCTATTCTCGGACAGCCTCCCAGAAGACTCCACCCTATGGATCACGATCCCAAATCGGTCAACAGAACAACGGCGTGAACTGCAATACCCTCTTTTCTACCGGTATAGCCCAGCTTTTCAGTGGTGGTCGCTTTGACATTCACCAGAGATGGGTCAATCCCCATGTCTTCGCTGATATTCTGCCGCATCTGATCAATGTGCGGTACCATTTTAGGCGACTGGGCAATGATGGTACTGTCCATATTGACGGGAACCAGGTTGTGCTGCTCAAGCAGAGCAATAACATGACGCAGTAACTTGCGACTATCAATGCCAGCATAGCGTTCATCAGTGTCCGGAAAATGCTTGCCAATATCACCCAGACCTGCCGCTCCCAGAAGTGCGTCGCAAAGTGCATGAAGCAGCACATCGCCATCAGAATGCGCCACCAGCCCATGGGTGTGAGGGATTTTTACCCCACCCAGAACAATATAATCACCTTCACCAAAGCGGTGAACATCAAAACCATGACCAATACGCATCAAGTGACCTCAATAAGTTTCGACTGCTGTTCTATATATAGAGTGGCCAGAGCCAGATCAGTTCCCCGGGTCACCTTAATATTATCGGCATGTCCTTCCACCATCACGGGCTGCTTGCCAGCGTATTCAATGGCACTGGCCTCATCCGTTACCGGCATCTTATCCGCTATCGCTTTTGCCATGGCGTCATGCAGCATGCCCAGACGGAACATCTGCGGTGTCATGGCATGCCAGAGCCCCTGACGGTCTACCGTTTCAGACACAACATCATTGCCCCCGGCCCGCTTGATGGTATCGGTAACCGGGCAACCCAGCAGACCGCCTACAGGGTGGTCATGGAGCTGGTTCACCAGCCACTCCATATCAGAACGACGAATGCAGGGGCGGGCCACATCATGAACCAGTACCCAGTCATCAGGGGAACCAATATCCAATAGCACTTTCAAACCATTAAGTACCGAGTGGTAACGCTCATCCCCCCCCTGGGCCAGGAGAATTCCCGGGTTGCGGAGTAATTCAATGGATTGGTGATACTCATCATTATGATCAAGCACCACCACGATCTTTTCCAGCCTGGGAAAATCCAGCAACCGCTCCAGAGTATGCACCATCAGAGGCTTACCCTTGATTTCAAGGTACTGTTTGGGAATATCGATATTCATTCGGCGGCCAACGCCCGCTGCCGGAACAACCGCCCAGTAACGAACCGTATTCATGGTTTCTACGCTACTCACTCTGACACCCTTAATTTGAACATCCAGAAGCCCGCTCAGAAACGGCTCCTGACCAATACAGGATTTAATCGTAAGTCAAAAAGAACGTTTCATCACTGCGGATCATACCCAGCTCCTGACGGGCTCTCTCTTCAACCGTTTCCATCCCCTGCTGCAGCTCCACAACCTCTTTGGCCAGCAGACGATTACGCTGGTACAAACGTTCATTTTCCAGTCTGAACCGCTCAAGGTTATCTTGTTGTGTCAACATTTCAGCCACACTGCCTTCACCAATCCAGAGCCTGGTTTGCAGGTAAACCAGCAGCAGTGTCAACAGGGCTATTGCCAGTTTTTTCATCATCAGTTCCGCTTTAAACCGTCACTATCCAGCAGCAGGGGCAACACCAGAAACAGGATGCAAAAAGCCGGGGCAGTAATAGAGACTTAACGGTGAAGTTTAACAGGAGTACCCGTGGTTTAACATATGACCGGATCTTTGAACTGTTTCACATTAATGAAGGTCATTAGAAAAAGCCAGACATCAAAATAAGCAACTCAAATGATCGCTCTTACTATCCCGGGTATTTATGAACGAAAGACAGCGTTCTACACCCGGGTTGCTGTTGAGTTCAATCTGGTACTGGCTACCCATCACCCGCAGGCCAAAGACCCGGGAGTTCGGAATATGCCGACTGGAAACCCCATTGGCAGTACCAACAGCTATCCCCCTCCGGCTGCCACCACTATCCCGCCCGTGGAACACAGAACCAGCAACCGAATCACCGCCGTTACCAACCCGGGGCCGTTGCTATTGCTGGATCTTCCAGAGCAACCCATAAGGCACATACTGGGTTTTTTAGGGGACCGCGACATCAAGGCCATGGCACAGACCTGTTCGTCTTTGCTGGCTATCATCCGTGCAGATCATCTGCCCGCCAGGATCTGGTTTAAACAGCTCGAGCCACGACAGCAGCAGCAATTCATCCAGATTGCCAAAAACATCAGCAACCATGAACTGGAAGCCTGGCTGAGGCAATTCACCGGCAATGAAACGCTGATCAGCACTATTTGCGGCCATTCAGCCGGGGAAGTGACAGACAATGACATACCGCCACGGGAACCACAAAAAGGGAAATATTTCCCGCAAATCCTGTTTTACACAGTGAACCAGTTGATGGTTAACTGTCGTACTTTCCAGCCGGAATTGGCAATATCCATTGACTGCATCCCCTTTACGGCTGCATCAGCCAAACTCAGCAGCGATGGACGCTTTCTGGCGACCAACAGTTACGCGCGCTGTGGTTCGGATTATGGCAGGACGGAAATCACCGCAAGGCCCGCAGAGATAGCCATTGCCCATGAAGACAGAGTGCGGCGGATCACCTTCAGCACTGATAACCGGCATATATTGAGCTACACGGCTTCAACCGCAAAAATCACCAGCTGTAATGCCGACGGCAGCTGGACAGAAAAACTCATCATCATTTCTGATCGATTTATCAGCTCGGCGACTTTCAGCCCCGACAGCCGCCATGCAGTGATGGCCAGGAGTGGTCGCAGAGCCATAATATGCACAATGAACCAGGCTGGCCGCTGGATAGTAACAACAACAATGGGACATAAAGGGAGGATTCTTTCAACAACATTCAGCCCTGACAGCCGCTTGATAGTCACCACCAGTGTCGATCACACAGCGAAAATCCATGCCCGTGACAGCAACGGCAACTGGCTGGAGCTGACTACCCTGGACCATAATGGTAAGGTCACTGCCGCTGAATTCAGCCCTGATGGCAAACATATCATCACCATTAGCGACAAGAATAACCAACCAGATCGTACCGCAACGATTTTCAGCAACACCGATAACCATTGGGTAAAAAAAACCTGTATTAACCACTCCCTGGAAATCACCGACACTTCATTCAGTCCTGACAGTCGTCATGCAGTAACGGAGAGCTTCGATTATACTGCCAGAATCCTGAGCTTTGATACCCACGACAACTGGCAGCATAAAACCACGATTAAGCATAAACGACGGATTTCTTCTACTAGATTTAGCCCCGATAGCCACTATCTAGTCACGGCCAGTAGCGATCATACAGCAAAAATCTACCGGTATGACGCAAACGCCAGGCGCTGGTCAAAACAACAGATTATCGTCCATGATGATATGTATATTACCTCAGCCACGTTCAGCGCTGACGGCCGCCATATTCTGACATTTTCCCGCAATTACTCACCCATATCCCTGCCTGTATGCAACGCCAGAATCCACACTTGTACGGCCGGTGGCAACTGGATAACCAGCCTCAATTTTACGACAGCAGGCGGGGTTTACTCGGCCAAATTTAACCACGATGGCTCCCATATTGTCATCGAAGCCAGAAATGATGACGCCATCATAATCTATGGCCTTACGGCAGATGGCAACTGGATACACAAATCGACGCTGCACCAACATTACAAGCTTGACCTGGTAACATTCAGTGCCAACGGAGGACATTTAATGGCTATCAGTAACGACGGTCAACTGGTGCAGGTCTGGCACCTTTATAAGGAAGATTTAGCGCCACATCCCCAGTGCTCTTTAAATGAACTGATGCCTCCCCCTAGAAAAAAGACCCGAAAGTCTGCTCCAAAAGTTCACAGGTAAAGGGTGATCGACGGATTGACTTTCCGCCGGTCGGGGCGGCTCAGGCTTCTTTCAGCCTGACGGGTTTGCTCGCTTCGCCGGGCAAACAAAAAAGGGAGGCTTAAAGCCTCCCCTTGCCATCAGCAGCGACTGCTAATCACGCACGCTTGAATTCAGCAATACCACGGTAAGGCGCTTTGCCTTCCAGCTGCTCTTCGATACGGATCAGCTGGTTGTACTTGGCTACACGGTCAGAACGGCACAGGGAACCGGTCTTGATCTGGCCAGCACAGGTACCTACCGCCAGGTCAGCGATGGTGGCGTCTTCGGTTTCACCGGAACGGTGAGAGATAACGGCAGTGTAGCCAGCATCTTTGGCCATCTTGATCGCATCCAGAGTTTCGCTCAGAGAGCCGATCTGGTTGAACTTGATCAGGATAGAGTTGGCGATGCCCTTATCGATACCTTCTTTCAGGATCCTGGTGTTGGTTACAAACAGGTCGTCACCAACGATCTGGATCTTGTCGCCCAGCAGCTCAGTCTGGTACTTGAAGCCGTCCCAGTCAGATTCATCCAGACCATCTTCAATGGAGATAATCGGGTATTCTTCGGTCAGACCTTTCAGGTAGTCAGAGAACTCATTGGAAGTGAAGACTTTGCCTTCGCCTTTCAGGTTGTACTTGCCATCTTCGTAGAACTCGGAAGCTGCACAGTCCATAGCCAGAGTGATGTCGGTGCCCAGAGTGTAACCGGCCGCAGCAACAGCTTCTTTGATGACCGCCAGAGCGTCTGCATTGGAAGCCAGGTTTGGCGCAAAACCACCTTCGTCACCCACGGCAGTGTTCAGGCCCTTGTCGGAGAGAACTTTCTTCAGAGCGTGGAATACTTCAGCACCCATGCGCAGCGCTTCAGCAAAGTTTTTGGCACCAACCGGCTGGATCATGAATTCCTGAATATCAACGTTGTTGTCAGCGTGCTCACCACCGTTCAGGATGTTCATCATTGGCACTGGCATGGTGAACTGGCCAGCAGTACCGTTCAGCTCAGCAATGTGCGCGTACAGAGGCATGCCTTTATCAACGGCAGCGGCTTTGGCAGCAGCCAGAGACACCGCCAGGATGGCGTTAGCACCCAGCTTGGCTTTGTTGTCAGTGCCGTCCAGATCGATCATCTTCTGATCCAGGCCACGCTGGTCATTGGCATCAAAACCAAGCAGTGCTTCACGGATAGGACCGTTAACATTGGCAACGGCTTGCAGAACGCCCTTGCCCAGGTAGCGGGACTTGTCACCATCACGCAGCTCCAGAGCTTCGCGGGAACCCGTGGAAGCGCCGCTGGGAGCACAGGCAGTACCAAAGGCACCAGACTCAAGAATGACGTCAGCTTCAACAGTGGGATTACCACGAGAATCGAGGACTTCGCGAGCCTTGATTTCCTTGATAGCGGTCATGAGATACTCCGGGTGAAGAATTCGGAAATTTCAAGTGAGAGGTAAGCAATACCGTAAAAGAGCGGTGGCATTGTTACGGGAGCGGCAACTATACCACCGGAAAATCCTGTGTCAAAGCCTTACAATTTCGCTGGACACCGCGCCAACATTGAGCTTCGTGGATTTCTGATCGTTACTGTTAACGACTGTTAATCGCCTGTTAACCATCGTTTAAACCAGGCATCAATGGTCAAATAATCATCAAACAGCCCTAACAATGATAAGTAAAATTACTACCTGAGATACAATTCAAAAATCAGTTTTTCTGCTGTGCAGTCAAAATCAAACATGGCATCAATGGTGGCACTGCCCTGATGGAGATTCACCGTTTTCTTTACCTGACAGTGGTCAGAAATACGGTTGGCCAGGGCTTCCATCGTTGCCATCTGGTCGTTTGCCTGTTGCTCAGTATCCCCCTTTATGGTCATTTCGAGGTGAGTATCCCCGGGTGCAATCACCTGGCCAATCTCTAAACAGTGATCTGCATCAACTTCCAGTTCAGCGGTGGTATTGTCCATATCAGGCCTCCTGTTGAATGGCAGATGATGATATGCAAGGAATCATTTTCTGAAAAAATCAACCATAAGATAGCACAATGGCCTTGAAAAATGAGTGAATAAGAAAAATCGGAAATAAAATGGAACCATATTCCAAATTACTGGTCAAATAATGTAAGAACCAGATCCTGTGAAAAGGGCTGGACGTAAAAACAGGAAAAACCGAATCAAATTAAAAAATTCTTATTTATAAACGAAAGTTATTATAGAGCAACCAATGTCTAACACAGTATCAAATTTAGTGGGTTCAAAATACACTGGCTATCTTCAAGATAACTGTAATTTTGCCAGTCTTCTGAAAAGCCCGGTTACTGTCGCCAAGGCTTTATTTTCAAACTTAACTTTGTCTTCTCAAGCTTGGTCTTCTCAAGAAAGCAGCCCTCAACCAGAAAAAATCTCTTCATACAATATATCAGTTCGTAGAGTTGGTGATTATCTCCTGGTATCTCTCCCTTCTGAAAAGGATACTCATCCCGATAAAACCACGACAGCGAATCCCCCATCAACAGAAGATTCTGACCAACTAGATTGGCGTATTCCCGATGATGATGAAGATGATCCGCGACGATACTTTTCATTCTGGTTTAATGAGAATGCCTCCCCGGGCAAATCCACTGATCAGGCGTCCGCATCACTAAATGTCAAGGATTCATTATGTGTGGCTATTGCGGATGATAGCGATGCAGATGATCAATTTTTCGAAGAAACGACGCCTGTTAATGGCCCTGATAGCATAATCCCTCCCATGAGTCGGCACTGCTTTGAAACTGACAGTATGATTTACATTGCTAACGATGAGGATCAACTGGATATTCATACTATTGACATCATTAAGGGCAGTGAACTTGCCAATCAGCTTGGCATTTCGGGTAAAGTCACCGTTGACAAAGTGTTTTATCAGGCAGGAACCGGTGCTATTATCGCCCAGGTAACGATCAATGGTCTGGAACAGTTATTGACTCTTTTTTATATCAATGTAGAAACCAACATCAAGCTTCCGGTCACCCAATATCAGCTGGATTCGTATCTCACAGAGACAAAAAATGAGTATGCTCCTCACTATAAATTTTTCAAGGAGGAATTAAAAAAGCGTCTTAGCCCAAAGGTCATGGGAACAAACAAAATAAAAGACGATAAAGGCGGTAAAGACAATAAAATTGAAGAAAATAAAATTAAAGAAAATAAAATTGAAGAAAATAAAATTGAAGAAAATAAAATTGAAGAAAATAAAATCAAAGAAAATAAATTGAGAATGGAATCATTAAGAATCACGATGCCAACGTATATGCATCCGAAAAGCATAGAACAGGTAAAATATTTTTGTTGCAATCAGGGTATCAGCGCCGTCACTGATAAAGAAGGAACTGACGTCATTGAAGCGGTCAAGAGGAGAATGCGCCAGCAGGAGGAGAAATTAGTTAGCCTCAGAGGGCCACGGTTGGAACACCCGGATATAGATTCAGCACTAGAACACGTCAAACAACAAAAAATCGCGATGGAGGCCAGTCAGCGTGATGCTAAAAATCTGAAAATACACTTTGACAAGCCAGAGAAGGTTCCCTTGTCCCAAAGACAAGCTGAAACAGTCAATATGCTAAATCAAAGGAGGCTTAAGCATAAAAAGGAAGGGATTGATTTCGCCCCCCCTAAGGATACTGCCACTGAATTTCCACAATACTTACTACCCAGCGATTCCCCCAAAAAATTGATCAAATCTGTTGATAAATAGCGATTAAACCAAAAAAAGACTGCGCCATGGTGATTTGGGAAGCAGTTCCGTAAATAGAACCGCTTCACCTCACAAATGAAAAATCCTAGACTTCTTCAGGTTCAGGTTGCATTGCGATGGCATCATGTGCCGGAATATGGCGTAGCCGTTCATATGCCGGAGTATGGCATAGCCGGTCATAGATTGATTTACATCCGTTATACGCCTTGCACAAGCCACCGCTGGCAACAAAAAAGGCTGTCGACGTTACTGCTATCTCTGTCAAAAAGAGCGGGGTAAACGGAGTTAGTTCTCCGTACTCATCAAAAAGGGTCATATTATTAAAACAATGCTCCCTCAAAAAGACTTTACCAGGATCATTCAGTGGTGAAACGACCCGATTTTTTACATAGGTAGTACACGTCCCAACTCCAATTGAAAATAAGGCGTGAAAGAACGTTGATGAAAAAATATCATTGCGTTCTCGCTGGGTTGAATTATCAGGTGGATTAGTCGCAGCCTGGAGTTCGGGATTGCCAGGCATCGATGATCCAGCGTTAATACCGGCAGTACCAATTGTTAAAGTCATTCTTAATATCCTTACTGGTTGTCATTTCTCAGACAATATCAGAAGGTATTTCGTTCAATTCTAATCAACTTTTTTCTAATTATTTTTACTATCAATGATTCATATTTTGATGTCGGTGGAAATTTTCCCGGTTTGGCTTTTCAGGTTAGCTGCGGGCTTTTTTCCTGCCACGGGCAAATGGAATGGGAAAGCGCTGGAATGGTGAATGGTCATCCCGGATAAGAGATGACCAGAGTCATCCGAAAACCATAACACCTGTATAGCATTATGGCTGCTATCTGGTCAGGAATTCAGACAGGGGAAGAGACTTAGACTTCATCATAGACTTCTGGATAGTCTCCTGCGGGTTGATTTGTTGCGACATCAGGCCCTGAAAAACAGGTGCATGCCCGGTCATAAATAGATTTGCATCCCTCATACAATGTGCACAAGCCACCGGTGGCAAGAAAAAAAGCTGTTGAGGCAACGGCCACCTGTGACAAATGAACCGGAGCATACGGAGTTAGATCTATGTACTCGATTCTCTCAGCACGGGTCAAATTATTGAAACAATGATAGGCCAAAAAATCATCGCGAGGTTGATTCAGTTTTGAAACAACGAATTGGTTTACCAGGGTAGTATACGATCCAAAAACTAATGCACGAGCTGCATGCGTGAGCGTGGTCTGCAAAAGATGTTTGCCATTTCGCCGGGTTGAATTATCAGGTGATTGAGTAGTTGCATCCATATTACGTGGTAGCACTGGTCCAGTCTTATTAGTTGCACAGCATAGCGTCATGTTAATATCCTCGATTGTCGTTTTTTTGGACACTATCAGATAGTATTTCGTTCATTTTTTTTATTGACATTCTTTCTTGCACTTCCTTCATCCTCTGCCAGAATTCATTTTTAACTTTTCAATAAATCCAGCCTGCCTGACACAGAATTAAAAGGAGTCAACATGAAGTTTGCATTTATCTATGCCATGCCCGGCCTACAGTCCTCATCCATCCAGGAGAATGTTACTGAAAAAGCCCACTTTTATTGTGTATCCGTTGATATGAACCACAGGGAAACCGCCGCAGATATCGCCAGAGAACTGGTTGAGAAAAACGGTGTACAGATGATTGAACTTAGTGGTGGGTTAGCCAGCGCTGAAATTATTGCACTGGTAAAGGAAGAAACCGAAAACAGGGTACCTGTTGGGGCAGTATTTTATGGACCTGAAAGTAGAAAGCCCCTGATTGAACTGATGGGCATTTAGCCATTTGAAAAGCCTTTATCTCCGCTACGCGGAATGAAATGAGATTGCTCCGACGAACCCTTTGCCAGAATATCATTCAGCATTCTGATATAACCAATGGCTCCACGCAACACATCAACATTCTTTAATTTCTTCTTACGAATCCCTTCGGAGAAATAAGTTCCACAGAGCCGTTCTTTTAAATCATCCATTGCAACCCTCATTATTGCCGTACGTTTCCGTTCTCGGGCATTATGCTCGAGTCGTTTCTCACTGACTCCTGTCTGGTGTGCCAGTCTTCTATTCTTGGATAATGATTCCGTATCATCAACTGGCGGCTGGTTGATTTGACTGATATTTTCGGTTCTGCTTTCGATAGCAGGAAGTGGCTTTATCGCTGCCTGTTCCCGGGGCATCTTATCAGTACCCGCCAGGCAGCCGTTCAATGGCCCGCTTTGAGATTTGTCTGTATTTTCAGGAGTTGTTGCAAGAGAAACTGCAATTTCATTAAATTTCTCAGGGCAATGCCTTGCAGGGTCTGCATTAACAGTACCGATTTTGAAACTGGATAATTGACTATCAGTAAGTGAACTGAACTGTGCTGATTGGCTCTCAGGATGTAATACAGGTTTATCTTCTACTTTCTGAAGTGCGCGCCCGTTGAATAAAGGATCAGGACCTGCAGACTCTTGATAACCGGGATCCTCCTCATCAAAGAGATATTTCAAAGGGCCATATTGACGTTGAGAAAAATCGCCTGGAAATATATTGAAATTACCCGTCCCGTTCATAAATGTGCTCCAGATTTATTTTATTTATAACTATATGACCAATTTCAAAAACATTAGTTCATAAAAAAACCTCCCGCTTCTGAACAAAAGCAGGAGGTTCTGAGTTAAACAGCTGAACTTAGAGAGTATCCAGTGCTTCAAATGATTTAATCAGCTCATCCAGAGCTTTCATCTGAGTCAGGAAGGACTCAAGCATGGACAG
Source organism: Endozoicomonas sp. ALC013 (assembly GCF_049310205.1). Classification (NCBI taxonomy): domain Bacteria; kingdom Pseudomonadati; phylum Pseudomonadota; class Gammaproteobacteria; order Oceanospirillales; family Endozoicomonadaceae; genus Endozoicomonas; species Endozoicomonas sp. ALC013. Next base: position 18,046 of record NZ_JBLYNS010000109.1, read on the forward strand.
GCGCAGTGCTGAAGGGCCATCACAGCGGGCATTATCAGG
>NZ_JBLYNS010000110.1:0-17991 GCF_049310205.1 Endozoicomonas sp. ALC013
TTTCCAGAAAAACGCTGATCGTGCGCTGGCCACCCTGGGCTTTATCGCGTTGGGTCTGGTGCTGGTGGGTTACCCGCTGTACCTGTTCTGGCTGGGTCAGGTTGACCTGCCTGCTAACCCGCTGGGTCTGTTTGACTACCACGGTCGTCTGATGCTGGCCCGTCTCGGTCTGCTGTTTGCCGGTCTGGGCGTTTGGGTGATGGCTGCCACTCGTGGTAATAACACAGCGGCAGGTCTGGCAGGGGTGAGTACCGTCCTGGTGCTCACGGCGGAACTGTGTGGTCGTATCTTCTTCTATGACCTGCATATGTTTGCCAGTGGCATGTAAATAAGTACAAAGTTCCTCCTTCACAAATGAAAGGAGGAACTATTCAAAAACTCCGGACGCGTGAACGCACAACAACTGTTACCAGCTTCGCCTGATCAGGCCGTGGTCATAGCAGCCCAGAATAGTCAGGAAGAAGACACCCATATTTACTGGAAGAAACAGGGGCTATTTTTTGGAACTAACGTAACAAAATCACGAAAATCACAAGCCTTTTGCAATATTTACTTTTTCGTCTTTTCTTGGTGTTTTGGTTAATTTAATACTTTCGTATTATTTTTGTGGAGCAGGGTAGACAATTAATTTACACCTTAAAAACAGTTGTTGAAACTTTTTAGTAAAAATGAAGTCTATTAAAGTGAAATATTCCGATAAACTTTGATAGAAGTAATTTTTATGGATGTATCATGCTCAACTGCTAAAAGTTTTTTCTGTCCCCCCGGGACTGAAGATCCCTACAAATTGGCTGTCATAGTATGTGCAACGGAAGGTTATATTCTTGGTGGGTTTTGTACCTGTGCTAAGGTGTCAAAAACTTCCGCTTATTTTTGTCTCGGCGCTTCTGGGGGCGCGGTAGCAGGAGGTGCTACAGGCCTTGCTGCAGTGAGTGGAGTCGTTACCTGTTGCCAAGTAGCACAACGTAAAATCGCTCACCAATCTTCCATTGAACCCAAGGTGATCACACAACAGCCCGGTTCGCCCTTGATTATCTCTCATGCTCCTGAAGTAACTGTCGTACCGACAGAAATTCAAGGTGAAGTTGGATCAACCAATAACGAAACCGTGTTATGACCCCCACCCCCGGGAATTCCAGCACCATGCACCATGATCTCTGAGTTTCATGGGGTATGGCGGTGGTGACCCGAGTCGGCTGTTATCCCCTGCGGGTGCGCATGGGAACCGACCTTCGTGAAGTGTTGTTCAGGGTTTTACGACAATCTCATTTACCTACAGGCAGCTAAGCAGACAGATAATTAGCATGAATTATCCGCGGCCTGCTCTTTTAATTCCCCGAGCTTCTGTTGCTCTTAATCCGACAGCCTCCAGGCCACGAGAGTGAATCTGATGACATACTGGCAGCCTCTTCGTGGTATTGCGATGCTTGTAGTACTATCGTATATTAATTACGGTTACAGCGTAGGGAATTAATTTACAGATTAAGATAATTTGCAGAAACTTTTTAGAAAAAATGAAGTCTAAACAGTGAAACATCCTGATAAATTTCTAAAAAGGTAAAAAAATATGAACTCTTTAGGCCAATGTGCTGCTATTAAGGATTCCTTATGCCACCCAGACACTCACGGTGCATACAAGTTTGGTGCTGTTGCAGGTGGAGCGTTAGGTTATTTGGGTGGTCTGCTTGTGACGAAAGAACCTCTCCGCGTAGCTGTTTTCAGCAGTTTGGGATGCGGGACAGTAGGAGTTATTTCAGGCCTTTCATATGTGGCTACATACGTGGCCTGTGTCAACTTAGTTCCTGATTGTACTTCTTGTCCACCTCCCATAGACTCCAGAGTGATCACAAAACAGCCCGGGATGTCCTCGATTATCACTCAGGCTCCTGTATTAACTGTCGAATGGACAGAAACTCCGGATGAAAAGGAACCAGTTGATAAAATAGCCGTGTAATGCCCCCGGCAATTGCCTGCACCATGCACACCCGAACTAACCACCATGATCTCTGAGTTTTACAGAGTATGGCGGTGACGGACTCAAGTCGGCTTTTATGCCCTGTGGGTGCGCATGGGAACAGACCTTCGGAGAGTGTTGTTCAGGAATTTACGACAATCTCACTATCAGGAGGTGTTTCATCAGGTAATTGTCCAGGTAGAAAATGTGTTGGAACCTGCCGTCAATAATGCCAATGGCACCTTCAGGCCAGGCTCCCAGGACGCTCTATCATTCAGCACTCGCCTTAACCAAGACATGACAATGTCATAAGCACCCTTTTCAGGCGTATGATTTCTGACACCCTTGATCTGATCATGGCCGGTAATGACACCATTTCTGATGTTGACACCAATGGTCAGGGGCTGTGGAGAATGCATGTGGTAGACAAAATATTGTCCCTCTTGCACCCGGCGGGTATAGCTGGCCACGCAGTGTTTCATTTGTTTTCCCTCATTCGCCAGATCTTCGGGTGTTAATATCGGTATGATATCAACGGTTCCGGGATCGGGTTTGAACGAAGTAAGTCAGCCATTTCCAGTCTTTTTAACTTTTCACACCAATAGATGTGCTCTTGAGATTTCGCCAGATTATCCTGTTGAAGCGAATGAGTTCCTGCCATAGGCAAACATCTGGTAGAAGTCCCCCTGTGACAAGGCAAACTTATCCGTACTGTTTTCTTTGTTGCTATCCAGCAGTTTCCACTTGGTGTCCAGTACCATCAATGGTTTGCCATCCTGCTCAATCAACAGGTCTGGCTTCAGCCGCAACCGGGGATCACTGTTGAAGTGAACCTTGGAACTTGCCTGTTCCCTGAGATGGAGTGAGGCAGGGAGTTGCTGCTTTAGTATGCGGACAACATAGGCTTCAAATACCGATTCCATGGGGAACAGTAGTGAGAAAGCCCGGGTTTTCCCGGATACAGTCAGTGGCTAGAATCAATCTGGCCCAGGATAACGGGCTTTGATAATGATCCATTCCCCGGCTGCGCCATTGCAAAGTCTTGCCGGATCAAAGGAAGCCTTGCTTATTCGACGACAGCGATCGCTTTCAATCCGGGTGCTGAGAAAGTCGTGTTCAAAAACCGAAATAGTATTGTTCATCGGTTTCTCACTGACTGATTACTCTTAAATAAGCATCCGGGTTGGCGAAGGCGTCGTCATTAATGGCATACACTTCGCGGTCGTCTGATAACTCGTCAGAAGGAAAGTCATCACCAAAGAGATAGCGGACATCGCTTTCCTGTTTTGTCACAAATTGCAGCGCAGCCTCACCTTTCCGGTTATCTCCCAGTATCAGGCGAATCTTGCCCCAGTCCTCAAAGAAATACTCCTGTAGCAGAGGCAGAATTTTCTTTTTGAATATGGAACCCAATTCATCAAACTTGTCATCTTCACTCTCTCTTTCAGCGATAGGCATAAAGAAAGCGTGGCCAAGTGTGTGCTCACGGTCTTAGAGATACTCGATACGATCATTCAGCGTGCGCAACAGGGCTCCTATGTTAATGCCTTTCACCGTCATGGCATCCAGCTGTTGGTAATCGGGCATCATTTCAATAAAATCAAAACGACGACGTAGGGCAGTATCCATCGTAGCCAGAGAACGGTCTGCTGTATTCATGGTGCCGATGATATGCAGGTTTGCCGGAACCGTAAATGTGTCGCCTGAGTAGGGGAGCTGTACCGATAAAGCCTCTTTCTGCCCCGCCCGTTTGGAAGGCTCAATCAGGGTAATCAGTTCGCCAAAAATTTTAGAGATATTACCACGGTTGATTTCGTCGATGATCAGTACGAACGGCTCAGGGCTGGATACGGTAATCGACTCATCGAAAACAGGTACATCGTACTCTTCAACCAGGTGGCTCAGAATCGCTTTGACATATGAAGGGTTATAAATTCGTTCATGGTTAACCCCCTGATACTCATTCCAGAGATGTTCAATAGCTACCGGGTAGCCCCTTTCCAGATTTTCATTTAGCCTTTAACAGAGCATCGTACTCTGCTTTCAGTTGATCACGATCCTGACAATCGTTGAACTCTGCCTGGGCAGTTTTAACGGCCTTTTCTATTACATGGTAAGTTTTGCCGGTTCCGGGAGGGCCGTAGAGAATAGTATTTGTTCCGTTTTTCACGTTATTCATAGTTCCCTGCTTTCACATAATCAGTGGGCTGACATTCAGCAATGGCCGGTGCTTCTTCCAGGTCGTCTGCGGTGAAATTGCTGGCTTTTTGATAGAGCTTCCAAAAAGCAATATTTCTTTGGTAGATATCCAATTCATCGGAAAACAGCGGTGCAGTCGCCTTTAAAACATTGAGGTTAACCTGACTCCAGTTCCCACGCGTTTCTACATTCACCAGGAAGTGTTGTTTTAACACTTTTGCTAATTTTTCTGTGCGGATTGTAATACTAAAAGAGACAGGGCACCTTCAGAGTGATTCAGCCTCACAGCTTCAAAACGGAAGCGAATCTTGCGTTTTATTTGTGATGGATCACGAAAATCAGGCTCAGCAAAGCTTACTTTGGTGACTACACCTTTGGCAACAAGACCACGGGGCTCTTGACCGGTGCGCATCAAATAGACGATGTCGTTTATTTTGGGTTGTTGGCTGTAGCACGACCAGGTGATTTCATCACCAATTTGGCAGGATGAATCGTCTTCTTCTCCAAATGAGAATAAGTTGGGATTCCATGTCAGAAGGTATGCACTCATTATCGCTGTCGTAGCTCACAGTAAAATCGATAAAGGCAGGAATATAATGGAAAAAAGATGGTGATGGTTATCAGTTAAAACCGCAGGCAATAAACGGTTGAACTGAAGGCAATTGTCGTTTTCACAGCCTTTGAGGATTACGCTGTGAAAATTATTTTGGAGTGCAATAAGCGTTTCTGTATTCATACTTTCCTTACCCTGAATTTGCAACTCACTATTGCCATTACTGGTCTCTGCAATAAGCTGGCCTTTCAGAATTGACTTGGATTTTCAAGATTCACTGCCCGGGTTTTGGCAACAATTACTTTGTGGCCTTCTCTTGGTATTACGGTGATTGCAGTACTTTCGTATCAGAATTACGGTTACAGAGTAGGGGAATTAATTTACAGCTTAAAAGAAATTGCAGAAACTTTTTAATAAAAATGAAGTCCAAAAAGTGAAATATTCTGATAAGTCTCTAAAAAGGTAACAAATATGAACGTTTTAGGCTCATGTACTGCTACTAAAGATTGCTTATGCCCTCCCGGCGCTCACGTTAACTACAAACTTTGTGGTGTGTCAGGTGTAATGATAGGTGGTGTTTTTGGCATGCTGTGTTCATGTTGTACAAAACCTATCGAGGTAAGTACTCTCATCTCTTTGGGAAGCGCGGCAGCAGGAGGTGCTTCAGGTCTTGCATTAATAGCTGCTGGCACGTCCTGTTATCACTTGATTCGGAACGATGATACCATTCATCAACTTTCCATTGGCTCAAGAATAATCACACAACAGCCCGGGATGCACTCGATTATCTCTCATGCCCCTGTAATAACTGTCGAATTGACAGAAATTTCAGGTAAAAAGGGACCAACCATTAAAATAACCGTCTGACACTCCCTGCCCTTCGGGCGCGATAGGGCGGGGAGTGTCGTGCGCCGTGTAAACGGTGTATTGGAGTGCCACAAACGTGGCTGAGATTGCTGGTATATCTCATACCTACTGTAGTTAGGTACGCCTGGTAACAGGCTGAATTCCTGAAAAGGAGTGCTGAACATAGCATCTACAGAAAAGGCTGAGCAAAGGGGAGCAATCCGAACGATGCCGGTCAAGGTAATGTGCCTATGGTTAAGACCATACCGTTTAAACCCTAGTCATGGCGTTTCACCGCACCCGCAGCCCATGATTGCTATTGAGTTGCGCCGACCTTTGAGAGACCTCTGTGACGCCTGGGTCTGCGAATGCAAATCTCGACCAACAGGGTCGGGCCACCTGAGATCAGAGCAGGATAAATGACGGACAGGGAACCTAAGGGCATAGCATCTCTTATACACTGGAAACATGGGATCGCCTAAGCTGGTCTTGACCTGTATGGCGACAGAGTCTCCGTAGTACCCAATGTCAGGCTGTAATGGTACTGGCAGTCGGTAAACAATCCGGCCTATCCGGACGGTATAAGCAAGCAGTGATGCGAGTGAAAGCCGAAAGGGAGAAGGGGGGCAGTGTTGTGTGATCTTTAATTTTCGACGGTAATGGATAGTGAATATGCTTTCCGGAAGAACACAACGAAAATTAGAGGGACTTGAGATTTGTTCTCGAAATGGGAAGTACCGATGTCGAGACTTGTTCAAAATGGCGCTAGAGTGCCGTGACCTCTGGTTGCAGGCATACGCCAATATCTATGCCAACAGTGGTGCAACCGCTGTGGGAAGTGATGGTGTGAGCCTTGATGGGCAATCGATTGAAAGAATTGATCATCTGATCAGTCTTTTGAAAAACAACGAATACTTCCCAGTACCATCAAGACGAGTCTACATACCCAAAGCAAATGGGAAACAACGCCCTCTGGGTGTTCCATCGGGTATGGATAAACTCGTTCAAGAAGTGTGGCGCATGTTACTGGAAGTGGTCTATGAACCAACATTCAGTATCAACTCCCATGGTTTCAGACCGGGACGATCCTGTCACACAGCTTTGAAAGAAATCCAAACCAGTTGGACAGGCTCCAAGTGGTTCATCGAGTTCGACATTAAAGGGTACTTTGATAATATCGATCATCAGAAATTGGTGTCGATAATAGAGAAGCGCATTGATGACAGGCGATTTATTTCTGTAATCAAGCGGATGTTAAAAGCCGGATACATGGAAGAGTGGCAATTCTACAAAACCTACTCTGGTACACCGCAAGGTGGGATAATTTCACCTATTCTTGCGAACATTTATCTCAACGAGTTAGATGATTACATCAAGGAGCTTCAAGCCTCAGTTACATGCGGTAAGAAACGGCGGGATAATCCGGATTACAACTGCATTAAGCGTCAGAAAGCCAAGGCTGAGAAAGAACTTGAACGTGTCAGGCAGCATGGTGATCAAGAGGCCATAAAGAGAGCAAACCAAGAGGTGAGGATTCAGCAGGAGTTGCTTTTTAAAACCTCATCAACGGATCAGCATGACCCCAGTTATCGTCGGTTGAGATATTGTCGCTACGCAGATGACTTTCTACTGGGATTTATCGGTTTAAGGCAGGAAGCTAATGCGATCTACAGCGCTTAAAAGCCACGTTGAGACCGATCTGAAGCTTGAAATAGCAGAAGAAAAGTCTGGGATCAGGCATGCGCCGACCGAGGGATGTCAATTTCTTGGGTATAACATTGACGCAAAACCAACACCAAAAATACGGTGGGTCAAGCGAGATGGCAAACGCTTCAAGAAGCGAACAATGGCGCAACACATCTCACTAAGAGTTCCAGCTGAAAAGCTGCGTGGCTTCGCTCGCAAGAATGGCTATGGCAACTATGCCAACAAGACAGCCATTCATCGGGCACGGATGTTAAGCCAAAGCGACGTGGAAATCGTGTTACAGGTGAATGCGGAATTGCGGGGCTTCTCGCAATATTATTCGCTGGCCAATAATGCGAAAACGGAGCTTGCGGCAATTGTAGAGGTTAAGCATGCTCAAAACATTGGCCTCGAAACACAAGTGTAGTGTGAAGACGGTCAGTGGAAGGCTTCGAGCAGGCAACCGGCGAGGAGTAAAAGCCGCAGACAGATTCTATCCACTGTGGACGCTCAAAGATCTCAGAAAGTCATTGCCAGCCAAACCTGATTTGCTCCCGGCCACTGCAAAATACAGTGGTAGGACAGAGCTAATTACCAGAATGCTGGCAAAACGCTGTGAATATTGCGGCAAGACTGAAGGGAAATTTGAAGTACACCATGTACGCAAGCTGAAGGACATTAAAGATGGTACAAAGACATGGCAAAGACTCATGATAGCGAGAAATCGCAAAACTCTCGTACTCTGTGTTGAATGCCATGACCTGCTGCATGCTGGCAAGCTGCCAGACAACAGGTACAGTCCTCGTAACAGCATGGAGAGCCGTGTGCAGTGAAAGCTGCACGCACGGTTCGGAGGGGGGGAAACGGCAACCTGTTTACAGGAGCACGTTCCCTACCCACTAGGAGGCTGTCCGAGAATAGCGCCCGTAGCGAGGATGGCAGAAAATTGAGGATAAAAATTCCGTTTTGTGAGGTGAATAGCGGGGCTATTTGCCGAACAAAAAGGAATTTTTAGGCCAATTTGCTGCCACCGCAGTAGGGCAGTCTGACTTACCCACAGGCTGTTGTTAAGCGATGGTGAGAATTAACGACAAATATATTGTATAAGTTATCCACGGCACTTCTGCTCTTCTAATTCCCTGAACTTCTGTTGCTCATAGTCTGACAGCACAAGACCATAGCTTTTTACCACGCGAGTGAATCTGGCAACATACTGGCAGTGGAAAGACTTCGAAGGTGGTAACCACTCAAGGGCACCTGATGCCCCTTTCTGGCGGTTGACACTGGCCTGGACGGCAAAAAGGTTCACTTCATCATTGGCAAACTGCACTCTTTTTGCCTTCGACCATTGATCAGCCCCACGATCCCACGCCCATCTCAGAGGCACTAAATGGTCGATATCAACCTGGCGAGCTTCATAAAACGTCTTTCCCGTGTAGGGATCAAGCCATCTGCCCCGATATACTGCGCACTGGTTCCCGGCGGTATCTATCGCGCTGGTACTCTGCTTCATCAGAAGCTCGTGGCGAGTGTTCATACAGTCCCTGTCTTCATCAGCCCAATCACCAAAATATGAACGGTCATATTTTGCCGGACTCTGGCGGTACGTTGCCGCATTCGACTTTTTTAAGCCTGATCCTTTAGGAAGTCTGCCGCCGGAGCTGAGGCAATCATTGAGAGAGTAGAAGGCAGTATATTTTTTTGTTCTCTCATAGCTGGAGCTAGAGATATCGTGACAGATGCCTGACTTGCTCTTTTTTACCAGTTCTGCACTATTTACAGAGGTGCTCAAGAGTGCCAGAAACGTTATCAGGAGGTGTTTCATCGAGAAATTGACACAGGATTGAATATTAGACGACAAAATACATTAAAAGGACTATTGAATAAATACCGCCTCTTGTACGGTGCTGGCTCAGGGAACCGTTGGCTTGTTCCCGGTACTGGTCTGCTTGCTCCCGCTGGGCCTGTTTGACTGATATGGTCGTCTGGTCTGGTCTGGTTCGTCTACAGAGTCAAACTCGGATAAATATAATTTTTTAAGTAGGAACGTTGAAAAGCTATAATGGCGTAGCGGGAAAGAAAATAAAAGCGACGTTTGTTGTATTACTATATGACCATTTCCTTATTATCAAACACTCGTACATTAAAGTATGAGAGTCGAGTAATAAAAATATTTGATCACTATCGAATGAATAACCTACTGTTTAATCCTAATGATAAAAACTTGCATATTTAGTGAGTGTTAAATGAAGCCAATTTCATCAACTCAAGTTACAAATTTATGCCTGCCAGATGATGATCAGAAAGTTAAACAAAACCACATACACATTTCTACAGAAGGTTACCGGTACACTGTTGGCGGTAACGGCGTTTTTGTAAACACCTTTTGTAAGGCATTTCACGAGCGTAGTTGTAGAAATATCATGGTTCTTCCACTGCTTGATTTCGTAGAGGATACAGATGTAAAAAAATCAATCACTGCTGGCTGTCAGCTTTCTTCTGGTGAATTAATATTGGTTGAAAGATGCAGTGATATGCCTGAATGTGATGTCTATAGAGTCCAACCAACAGGGGGGCAGAAAAGGTATTTTGAAAAGCATATTAATTCATACAATATAGAGCAAGAATACAAAGACTCTTTGGCAGAGGATCTTTACTTTAAAGAACAAGGAATTAATGATTCTGATGAAAGGTTGAAATTTGCTGGTGCTATATCTCTAAAAATGTGTGTGTTTAACCAGATAGCGGCAAAATTTGTCAACGAAGTGCTTTTGCCAACAATGGGAAGCAAAAATGTATATATTCATGATCATTTTTTTGGAGGATCCCTTCAATACGTTAATCACTTCGAAAACGTTAAAAAAGTGAACTGGGTACATTGCTTAAGTCCCCATACGGGTTTTAGCGACTGTATGGCCAATAAAAAGCCTGTTTATACAACCCAGAGCTATATGAAGATGGATGAGAGCAAGTTCTGCAAGCTACCGGATTATGAAAAACCTGCAAGAGAGAGGGCAATTAAACATGCTGATGTAATTTTAACAGTATCGAAATATGCCCAATCTTTTCTGACATTTAAACATCCTCTCATATCAAAGTTCTTGAGGATTCACAAAAAGGCGATCCGCTCAATCAAAAGCTGCTCAGATTTATCAAAATTTAGCCTGGGTGCTACCGCCAAAAAATACGGGTTAGAAGGAACTCCGGAAAAAAATATCAAATCAAAACTCAGAGACCTTTTCTTTGCTGGAAAATTGCCTTTAAAGCCACCATTGAATAGCAAAGGATGTGTGAACCCAGTCACTAAAAACTTACCAATTGTTTTTTTTATGGGCAGGCCTCATTTTGAAAAAGGGACAGAGCATGTACTGAATATGGTAAAAAAACTGGATTGCCTGTTTTTTATTGTTTCTAACGGAACAGAAAAAGATCCATTTATTCAAGCTATTCAGGAAACAAAAGCAGCAAGAAATAACCTCGTTTTACTTACTAAAAATCAAGAGCATAAGCAACTCTTAATGGCTGTTGCGGACTATGCCGTTATTCCTTCTCTGGCTGAGTCCTTAGGCTTGATTGCCGGTGAATGTCATTCTATGGGGCTGCATGTAATCAACTCGGATGTAGGGGGACTGCCTGAGGCGTCACCTCCTTGCGATGAATGCAGAACAGAAGTTCATTCAAATGCGGAGTATGGCCATTATTCAGAAGATACAAATAAAGCATTCCTCCAGGCAGTTAGTGAAAAGTTAAAAGCCGGAAGGCCCAGATCATCTCACATTGTTAGGCATGCCAGTTATTTCCATTCAATGGAGAAATTTACTACTTCAATAGAAAATGCTCTTTCTAATTAAACGTATTTCTTTAATCGTGTGGCAATTCCAGCCTTCAAAGGCTATTGCCACTCTATAGCAACTTGTCTGAGCAAAAACGAACTGGCTGCCAAGCAGGGTATCCTGTGTGCATCTTCAGTCATCATAAGCTTCAAACTCAGATCAGTACCTGCCTTGGTTATTTTCAGGCAAGGTAACAGGATCAGCCTCGTCATCATACTCTGGTGGCAGCAGCAAAAAGTTCCTTGCAAGTGTGGAATTGGGCATCATTTGGTAAAAAATTTTCCCGTCATGTACGCTCGACTTCACAGAATAGCCGCGCTCACTGAGCAGTCGGGCACCCGGAGAGTCCGGCTGCCGGAGCATCTGCTCCAGTTCAGATTGTTCCAAGGTACCAACAGAGGGCAGGATGGCCTTCTGCTGCAGTCGTATCGTCTCAGTTTCCAGGGCATCCCGGATGTCAGCCGACATAAGTTTTTCCAGCCCGGGTTGGTTCGCCACCACGATCATCTTTTCTGCCAGGGTCATTGCTTCGGGTAACCGGACTTGTCGAAGTTCCCCTTCATTGTGCAGGCGTCGATAAGCGCCACCGGACCCGGTATCCGGATCCCAGCAACCAGGCGGTTGGTGATCTGTACTCCGCCGGTGGTGTTTTGTGAAGCAAGGTGAAATACCGGCTTTCTCAGCGATAGCGAACCGAACCAGATCGTTCAGGCACTCACGCAAACACTGATAGGGGTCCGGTGCCTGCTCAATCAGTAATCGTCGTTTATGGTTATCAACCGGGAGATGGTATCGACTGGTGAACGGATTGGGCACCTGGTGATGCCATCCCCCGGTAATGCTGGCCAGATCCCGAAAGCTCAACATGACTGACTGGATCAGCAGGGTGAAGTCCGGGTTGTTGACCACGGACAGCAGTTCAATCTTTTCTGGCTGAAAATAGCCATCATGGATCATTTCACTGGTGTCAATTTCTGCTGAGTCCGGTGTCAGCCTGATCGTCGGAAAGTCCTCCCGTGGTGGTTTGACCCGCAGGATATCCACAGTATCCCCAAAGCGCAGCACCTGACGCAGCAGTAACTCTTCCTCTGTGCATTGGTGGTCAGGAGTAAACGACGGATTTTCAGCATCCATCATTTTGCAGTTTTTGTTTCTCAGGGCGCTGGCCACCAGGGTAACCAGCTGCCCGGGGTACTGTTGCAACCTGGTCATATCACGCTGAAACAGTTCTGCTGCCCGCAGCTCTTCAACATTTTTATGCTCATCTTCAGCGACAGCATCGTGGTAGAGTTCGGCAATGGGTAGTAACTCTTGCAACTCAGGATGCTTCAGCAGTAATTCCCGGAATGGCTTATGAAAGTCGGGCAAAACCTTACTATCGATGAGGAATTCGGTGGCCAGCTGTGCGCGCAGGGCGTGATCCAGTCCGTGCCATTTGCGGTAATAGGGTTTTATGCCCTTCGCCAGGATGGTTTGTGCCCTGTTGGGATGGGGAGACTGGTAATAATACTGACCGACTTTCAGGGTAATTGACTTATAGCGGCCATCAGGCAGGATTTCCATGCCCTCAAAGGTTGGCGGTGATGCCAGAAAATTCACCAGCCAGTCCGGCTGCCGTTCTCCTTGTTCCTTTCGCCGGACCACAACGGCAGGCTTACAAGTGTAATATTCCCCCAGAAAAATACTCAGCCTTTGATCAATGGTTCGATTGAGCGTCGCTGTACTCTTTAAATGCTCACGTAACTGTTCATCACTGTATCGCCGGGTTGAAAATCTATTTTCCAGAAATTCTTTAACTGCATGCCCATAAACCGGTTCATTGGTAAAAAAGCGATCATAAAACTCCTCGCCAAGCAGTCCAACAGCCTTTTGACGTAGCTCTGAACTATCCAGCTGCCGGTGATTCAAATGCTCGTGCAATGCTGTCCTCAGGATCGATACTCTATTAGCTATCATATAGTGTTTAGTAACGGGGCCGTCCCCATCATTGCAAAGAAGTTCCCACAGCACCTCGTTACGAATGGTATTGGCTTCATCGTCGGTCAACAGATTCGCCCGGAGAAAATGATTGGCAGATGTTAATATTTCAAGATGATCTGCAGGCTGGGTTGATGTTTGATAATTGAGATAGATTCTTGCGCCGTAAGCGATGAGCAGGCAACACACCAGCGGATTACAGTGGACAGGTGTTGATTCCTTGTACCCTAATAAATAGGGAACAAACAATTTGTTATTTAATAACTCCCGGCAGATGACCGCTTGTGCGGCAAAGGTGGGTTTAACCTGCTCGAAAATGTAGTCCCAGCTAGACTGCTTGTCGTGTATCTCGAAAGCATAATACAACCAGGGAAAGTGTTTATGAAACGGGGTCTGCTCAAGCAAAGCTTCCAGTAATATATTCGGTAAACCCACTTTGCTGTTGACCCCGTCCACCCGGGCTGGAAGTTCGCTTAAGAAGGTTGCTGAATCACAGTTCTCGATGGCTGTCAGGATGGCTTTGATGTCGGTGCCAAGTGCCTTGACACTGGCTGATACCGTGCTGACCTGCTCCGGAATATTTTTCAGCAGCTGCAGAAATCGTTCACCACCGGACTGACTCAATAACTGGTAAAGCCTGAGTTCCTGTCCAGTGAAGTTGACATATTGAGAGAAGGCACGGATGTTTCGCCGCAGCATTAGCGCTTGTGTACGGCTGATTTCCACCGGGGGAGACAACACCCCCTGATAACTGTTGTACAGGCACAGTTTTACAGGCTCACGGAACTCATCACCGGACGCGTTACCTTTATTTTGCTCGAGCGTCAGAATATTGCCCATGACTTCTTCAAGACGGCGAAAAGAAAACTCCCTGGTAAAGTCCAGAAGATAGCCATAGTGCATGCGGTCAAAATTAATGTGACAGAGAATTTCCGGATATTTGCCTGCTTCTTTAATGATCCATTCAGACGGTTGGTGCAGTAAATAGCCATTTACACCAAGGTGTCCTGAGGTTAAAGGTGATTTGCTAAACAGGGAGTGCTTTCTGTGGTAACTCTCTGCTATTTTCTCTTCCAAAACATGCCAGCTGGTAATTTTCTTGGTGTATGTGAACCTGCAGCACGGTTCCCCCGAGGGATTCGAACAGACATCTTTTTTATAAGCCCAGAGCATATGGCAACCGGGCGCAGGTTTCAGAACCGTAATGATCTGGTCTGGCCTGGTGCCAAATTGATCCGGCCGCCTGGCTTCTATTGCATATTGGGCACCGGGTGACAATAAACTCACTGGCCTGTATTGATCGCCTGAACCGGCAGCTTGTAACGCATTGACAACACGAACCATCATTCCGCCAAACTGACCGAATGCGGCAACAGGATTGTATTCCTCTTTCTTGCCGCCTGTCGGTGGTGGATGAAATCCTGACGAACCAATGCTTGCTTCCGCCTGAGGTATGGACATATCAAGGGTCTCAATGAATTTAAAATCGTATATCGGACTGCACGGGAGTAAGGCTCCGCCTGAGTAAAATGAGCACAAACTTCAGACACCGAAAATATCGAAAGGTTCCCCGTAATCTGGCAGCCCGGGCAGGTGCCATGCAAAGCACAGCGGCGGAAGTACCGCCGCAGCCATGTCACCGAAGTGGCAGTGCAGTTTTGTCCTCAATAATCATGATCAATTACAGGGTGCGCCGTGCTCTGTAGCGTGCTCGAATAAGTTCCTACCCTCTTCAGTAATTGCCTCAAACCCGGCAAAAAATTGATCCAGGTCAATCGGTTGTTTGTTGACCAGCTCGTATTATCAGCACTATTTCACCAGTTCATTATTTGTACAGAGATGCATTTTGTCAGGGGTAACACTACCTGTTTGTGTGCTGGTTTCCGGTTTTAGTGATAACGGTAAAATAAATGAAGAAACTTCTCGATAGTGCGCTGTCGTCTGTCATCAAGCGAAGAACGTTTATCAAGTGGGGGGCTGCTGCGGGGAGTGCCGCTGTTGTCGCTGGCAATGCGTTGCCTCTGAAAGCCATGGCAACGGATTCAACGCAGGCAAGAGCCGCTGGAGACAAGGTGACCTGGTCTGCCTGTATGGTGAACTGTGGCAGCCGCTGTCCTCTCCAGGTGCATACCAAAGATGGCGTTATCACCCATGTTGAATCGGATAACCGGGGCGATGACGTATACGGTGATCATCAGATTCGCGCCTGTCTGCGCGGTCGCTCCATCAAGCAACGGGTATACAACCCTGATCGTCTGAAATACCCCATGAAGCGGGTTGGCAAGCGTGGCGAAGGCCGATTTGAGCGCATCAGCTGGGATGAGGCGCTGGATACCATCGCCAGACAGTTAAAGTACACCATCGATACTTACGGTAACGATGCGATCTATTATCAGTATGGCTCCGGAACCCAGGGCTATAAAACCGACGGTCCTTTTGCCTCCAAGCGCCTGCTGAATATGCTCGGTGGCTTTCTGCCTTATTACGGTAACTACAGCTGGGGACAGATTCAACGTGCTCTGCCGTTTACTTATGGCGGTGGACGTCCAGCGGCGTTCGGTAGTTTCACCAGTGAAATCGCCAATGCAGAATTGCTGGTCATGTTTGGTTACAACCCGGCAGAGACCCGCATGAGTGGCGGTGGGGAAATCTACGAGCACATCAACTCGGTGAACAGCAAAAATGTGCGTACCATCATCATTGACCCGCGTTATACCGACACCATGCTGGGCAAAGAGTCTGAGTGGATTCCAATCCGCCCGGGGACCGATGCTGCCCTGGTAGAAGCCATGGCCTGGGTGCTGATCAACGAGAAGATGGTGGATGAAGCATTCCTCGAGGCGTTCTGTGTTGGCTATGATGAAAAAACGCTGCCAGCCAGTGCACCGAAGAATGGCCACTACAAAGCGCACATTCTGGGCCGAGGTGCTGATGGCATCGAGAAAACCCCGGAGTGGGCGGCAAAAATTACCGGTATTCCAGCGAAAAAAATCATTCAGCTGGCCCGGGAAATTGGCAGGGCCAAACCTGCCTACATTATTCAGGGTACCGGTATTCAGCGTCAGGCCAACGGTGAACAGGCGAGCCGTGCCATCTGCATGCTGCCAATTCTGACCGGCAATATTGGCCTTGCCGGCACCAACACCGGCGAAATGCCAGGAAACTATGGCTTCCCGGTGAAAACCCTGCCCATGGGTACCAACCCGATCAAGACGGCGATTCCATTCTTCAAATGGACAGATGCGATTCATCGTCACCATGAAATGACGGATAAGACCGATGCTCTGCAGGGCGGCACGTCACTGAAGAATCCGATCAAATTCATCTGGCAATATGCGGGCAATATCACGGTTAACCAGCACTCTGATATCAACCGGACCAAAGAGATCCTGTCTGATGAGAGCCTGTGTGAGTTTATCCTGGTGTTTGAAAACCATATGACACCTACCGCACGGTTCGCGGATATTCTGCTGCCGGATATCACCACCATTGAAAATTATGAAGTGGCCAGCAACGGCTATGCCTCGGGCACTCTGGGCGCGGTGATTCCGCTGGTGCCTGCTATTGCCCCGATGTACGAGTGCCGCAGTGCATACGACATCTGTGCAGGTATTGCCAAACGCTTTGGTCTGGAAGCGCAGTACACAGAAGGCAAGACCCATGAGCAGTGGGTGGCGGAACTGTACGAGCAGATGCGTAAAGAACAGCCTCAGGTGCCAACACTGGAAGACCTGCGTCGTGACGGTCCCTACAAACAGCTGGCACCGAAGCATATTCGCATCGCTCTGGAAGGTTTCCGTAAGGATCCTGTGAACAATCCTCTGGGAACCCCATCCGGGAAAATCGAAATTTACTCCGAACAACTGGCGACCATTGCCGCCGAGTGGGAGCTGCCGGAAGGGGATGTGGTGACACCGCTGCCACAGTACGTCACCACCTGGGAAAGCCATCTGGATCCTTTGACTGAGAAGTATCCGCTGCAGCTGATTGGATTTCACACCAAGGGCCGTGTGCACTCCACATACCACAACGTCGCTTTCCTGCGTGAAGCAGTGACCGATGCCGTGTGGCTGAACCCGGCAGATGCACAGGCCCGGGGAATCAAAGATGGCGACATGCTGAAAGTCTGGAATGACCGTGGCGAGACCCGGGTTCCGGCTAAAGTCAGCCCCCGGATTATGCCGGGTGTTGCTGCCCTGGCCGAAGGTGCCTGGTACGCACCGGGTAAAGACGGTGTTGACCGTGGTGGCTCATTCAACGTGCTGACCACTCAGCGCAGTACGCCGCTGTCCAAGGGTAACCCGATGCACACCAATCTGGTTGAAATTGCCAGGGCATAACAGGATAGGAATTAAAGTTCGATGAAACAATTGGGATTTTATGTCGACACGGCCAAGTGTACGGGCTGCAAAACCTGTCAATTGTCGTGCAAAGATGAGAATGACCTGAAAGTCGGTGTGAACTGGCGCCGGGTCTATGAATACGGCGGTGGTAGCTGGTTTCAGAACGAAGACGGCACCTACGCCCAGGACGTGTTTGCCTATTACACCTCCATCAGCTGTAACCACTGTGCCAAGCCAGCCTGTACCAAGGCCTGTCCAACCGGTGCCATGCATAAGCGTGACCAGGATGGCCTGGTGGTAGTTAACGCCGACGTCTGTGTTGGCTGCCGTTACTGTGAAATGGCCTGCCCCTATGGCGCACCGCAGTTTGATGCCGAGAAGAAAGTCATGACCAAGTGTGATGGCTGTTTCGACCGGGTTGAGCAGGGCAAGCAGCCGATCTGTATCGAATCCTGCCCGCTGCGAGCCCTGGATTTTGGTCCGATTGATGAGCTGCGTGCCAAATACGGCACGGAAGCGGATATCGCGCCACTGACGGACTCCTCTCTGACTGAGCCATCGCTGGTGATGAAGGCGAGCCGTCATGCCAAACCTTCCGGT
>NZ_JBLYNS010000111.1:0-17927 GCF_049310205.1 Endozoicomonas sp. ALC013
GCAATCTCTGGCTGCCGGTGTGCTGCACCCTCGCCAGTAAGAACCGTTAATTGTCGATGACTGTCTACCAGCGCTGCAAATCGATTGTTCTGAATCGTTGGAATATCCAAACCCGATAAACGCGCCAGCTCACCAGGATGAGGGGTGAAAATAATCGGGGACTTTCGTCCATTTAGCAATTGTGGATGATCCGATAACAGGTTCAGGGCATCAGCATCCAGCACCATCGGGCACTCTGCCGCCAGGGTATCCTTGAGCAGCTGCAGCCCCCAGTCATCGCGGCCCAAACCCGGGCCAATAACCATGACATTCTTTCCTTCAGCCAGAGAACCCAGGCCGGCCCCGCGCTTTACCGATACCCCCATCACCTCAGGGCAACGCACAGCCAGCGCCGCAAGGTGTCGCTTGCGGGTAACCACCGTGACACGGCCAGCACCGCAATGAAGGGCGGACTCAGCGGCCATCATGATCGCCCCCGGCATCCCGTGGTTACCCCCGATAAGCAGCACATGCCCAAAATCACCTTTATGGGCGGCACGGCTTCTCGGTGACAGCCAGCCGCGAAACTGTTCCGGAGCAATTCGTTGACAGTCAGCAGGAACGGTTTGATAGACCCGTTCAGGCACGCCCAGGTCATTAAAGACCAGCTCGCCACAGTATTCTGGTCCCAACCCTGTCATCAGCCCCTGTTTCAGGCCAATAAAAGAGACGGTAACCCTGGCCTTGACCGCCACTCCCAGCGGAACTCCAGTATCAGCACAAAGGCCGGACGGGATATCCACAGCACACACCGGACGTTCAAGATGATTCAGCCGTTTGATGGCATCCTGATAGTCACCCCGTACTTCACCACAAAGCCCGGTACCGAGCATGGCATCCACAACCACATCCGCACACAGGGACTGGGTGCTGTCGTAAGGTCGAATCACCACGCCAGCATCAGCGCAGGCCTGCCAGGCCGTGAGGGCATCGCCGTTAAGCTCCGCTGGATTTTTCACCGCCAGTACCGAAACCCTCAGCCCCTGCTCTTTGGCCAGTTTGGCGACCATATAGCCATCGCCACCGTTGTTGCCTGCCCCACACAACACCAGCAGGGTTCCGGCTTCTGGCCAGTAGTGGACAATCGTGGACAGCACGGTGCTGGCCGCCCTGGTCATCAGCTCAAAACCCGGGATGCCGTGCTGGTGGATGGCCACATGATCCAGTTGTCGAACCTGATCGGCAGTATAGAGAGACTCTGGTAAGCTCTTATTCATAAGCGTGCCCGCGATGATACAATAGAGATTGTATTTTGCATTCAAACTGTGCCAAACAATCTATGCCAAGAGAGTTAATCCAATTCAGTGCCTGAACCGTTATCTTCACCACCCACTTTAACCACATTGACGGACTCATCGCCAGCACCGGCTATGGAAAAACTCGTTGGGAAAATTCGTATCTGGGCCAGAGAACTTGGCTTTCAGGAGATCGGCATTACCGAAGCCAAAATACCGGAAGATGATCTTAAGCATCTGGCAGCCTGGCTGGCGAAAGGGTATCACGGCGATATGGCTTATATGGCCCAGCACGGTGAGTTGCGGGCACACCCGGAGCAACTGCATCCCGGCGCATTAAGGGTGATTTCTGCCCGTATGGATTACCTGCCAGCGGATACTGAAACCGTGAAACTGCTCAACGAACCGGAAAAAGCCTATGTTTCCCGCTATGCCCTGGGCCGGGACTACCATAAGTTGATCCGCAAACGGCTCACCCAGCTGGGCAGGCAGATTGAAGCTGCCGTTGGAGATCATGGCTATCGCGCCTTTGTGGACAGTGCGCCAGTGATGGAACGTCCATTGGCGCAACAGGCCGGACTGGGCTGGATGGGCAAGCATTCACTGATACTGAACCGTCAGGCTGGCTCCTTTTTCTTTCTTGGTGAACTGTTCACCAACCTCCCGCTGCCTGTGGATAGGCCTTACGAAAATAATCACTGTGGACGCTGTACCTCCTGTATGGACAAGTGCCCAACCCGGGCCATTGTGGCTCCCTACAAGGTGGATGCCCGCCGCTGTATCTCTTACCTGACCATCGAAAACAAGGGCCCCATTCCTGAAGAGCTGCGCCCTCTGATGGGCAATCGCATCTATGGCTGTGATGACTGCCAGCTGGCCTGCCCCTGGAACCGTTTTGCCAAGCCAACCCGGGAGCCGGACTTTCAACCGCGTCACCATCTGGATGACAGTGATCTGGTCGATCTTTTCCTCTGGAGTGAAGAACAGTTTCTGGAACGAACCGCTGGCTCGCCTATTCGCAGGGCAGGTTATGAAAGCTGGTTGCGTAATATCGCCGTGGCACTGGGCAATGCCCCGGGCAGTGACGCCATTATTGCCGCTCTGAAAAGTCGTCTGGATTATCCATCAGAGCTGGTTCAGGAGCATGTCCTCTGGGCTCTCAAGCAACACGATGCCAGGAGGCTGTCCGAGAATAGACTGCCCTACGCGGCAACTGCTCCTGCGTTGCTCTAGCTCCTGCATCCATGCAGTCGTGCGGCGACAGCAAATTGGTCTAAAAATTCGCTTTTGTTTGGCAAATAGCCCCGCTATTCACCTCACAAAACCGATTTTTTATCCTCAATTTTCTGTCGTCCTCGCTACGGGCGCTATTCTCGGACAGCCTCCCAGGTGCTGATGCAGATTGTCCACAGGTGAATCAAGACGGCCAATTCCCGTTACTGAATCTAACGGGCTTGTTAGTGATCTGTCCCGTCGATCAACTAATCTTGGGACAGTAATCATGGCGACTTTATTTTTGACTTGAATCAGGAAAAAGTCTCTTGGAACAATAACTAACAAGGCAGATTATAATCATGAAATCGACTAAACCTATTTTTTTTACGCTACTGTTATCCCTGATGACCAGCAACCTGACTCTTGCAGCCGACGGTGGGAATGACACGGTCTGGATATTTGGCTATGGCAGCCTGATGTCTACGCTTGCCCGCACCGCTACCGCAGAAGACCCCCAAGATGCCGAGTACCTGCCGGTCAGAGTTCATGATATGGCCAGAAAGTGGAATCTCTGGATAGAAAAAGCCACACAGAGAGCGCTGAACATCGAAGCATCCCCCGGAGATTACCTTAATGGCTTACTCTTTCCCGTGAAAACCAAAGATCTGCCAGCTTTTGACATACGCGAAGGGGCATACCATCGAGTAAAAATAGCCAAAGATAAAGTGTCATTTTATCGGGAGGATCACAGGAATAAGGTTCTTGGAACCCACGATGACGTTGAAATTTATGCCTACCTCCCCAACTACAAGTTTTACTTTGGTCCGGAAGATACTGAAAAGAAAATCGCCATGTCCTACCTGAATATTGTCCGTTCCGGCTGTGTTGAAGTGGACCAGACCAATAATCTCAATGGCCAGTTCATCATGGACTGTCACAAAACGCTGGGCCTTGAAGAGTATGACGCTTTTCAGGATGAAGACCAGCCCACCTACATAAGACACCCGAAAAAATTGCTGAACAAAGCAGAGCAAAGAGTGGATTTTCTGAAGGGGTATCTGGAAAAAGACTGGCCCAATTATCTTGAAATCGTCAGGAAATATTGGGGGTTCTGATATCTGGGGGTCGCCGCCCGCTACCCGCAAAAGCGCAAGCGGTTCCGGCTTTTGCGGGAAGCGGGAAGCGTCTGTAGGAATATTGAAGTTATTTCAGGACCATTCCTACACAGGCAACCCAAACCTCGGCAGAGACAATCCCTTATACACTGCCATCAGCCTGAGAATAAGGACAACAGCAGCCGCAATAATTGACGTGTGGTTTATGTTTTGGAGCAATGGCTCCAGCAATATGAACACCGCGCCTCCCGCCATGGCAGCAGATGCATAGATCTCCTGTCTCAATACCATGGGAATCTCCCCGGCCAGCATATCCCGGATGGCACCCCCACCACAGCCAGTCAATACCCCCATCATCACAGCGACCATTGGCTCCACACCAAATGACAACGACTTGGTCAAGCCGATGACCACAAAGACCGCCAGCCCCAGGGCATCAGAGACCTGAAGAATCCACTTGCTGCGCTCATGCCACTGGCGAACCAGGATGGCAAACAGCGTCGTAGCCAGAATAACCAGCAGGTAGAGCGTATCCTGTATCCAGAATACGGGCGTAGAGGAGAGCAAAACGTCTCGAATAGTTCCGCCCCCAACGGCAGTCACGAAGGCGAGTACCATTGCGCCAAAGAGGTCCATGTCTTTACGGCAGGCCAGCCAGACACCACTAATCGCAAAAACCACAGTACCAAAAAGGTCGAGAATATAGAGCAGCATCAACGAATCTACGGAGAAAAGGTCATTGGATTATAGATTATAAATTCGTCTTCCACGGCCAGATATAGTCATATACCGGCATTCTTTCCGAATACCGACAGGCTCCTGGTTTCAATGAGCTTGATGGGTGTCGTTATCAAATGTCTTCGGACTCCGTTCGTCCTGAGCTTGTCGAAGGGCGCAAACTCCTGCCTCCGATAGATCGTGCCAAACACCCTTCGTCCGTGCATCCTGAGCCGAGCCGAAGGGCGCTCAGGGTGAACGGAGATTGTATACATCAAACTCTTTGAAACGATGTACTAGTCTTCGTTACTCCTGATGAGGATTAACCGCCATGAATAAACCCGATATTCACAATGGCAGGCTGCCAGCAGAAGAGTACCGCCGCAACTTTGCCGACATCAAGCCTCCCCTCAGTGATTACCAGGCTCATATTGAAGCCAGCCGATGCCTTTACTGCGAAGCGGCACCCTGTATCCCGGCCTGTCCCACTGGTATCAATATTCCCTCCTTTATCAACCGTATCGCCACTGACAATATCGACGGTGCCGCACAGGCCATTCTGGATGCCAATATTCTGGGAGGAAGCTGTGCCCGGGTCTGTCCAACCGAGGTTCTCTGCGAGCAGGCCTGCGTCAGAAATCATGAGCCAGAGTGCCTACCGGTGAAAATCGGCCTGCTACAGCGTTATGCCATCGATAACCGCCAGTCAGCTGACCACCCATTTACCCGCCTGCCGGAAACGGGAAAAACCATCGCCGTTGTCGGTGCAGGCCCGGCAGGACTGTCCTGTGCACACGCTCTGGCCCGGCAAGGTCACACCATTACCCTGTTTGATGCCCGGGAGAAGCCCGGAGGCCTCAATGAGTTCGGCATCGCCTACTACAAACTGGTGGATAGCTATGCCCGCCAGGAAGTGGACTTCATTTTGGAAATTGGCGGTATCTGTCCGGAGTATGGCTGTCGGCTTGGTCAGAATCTCAGCCTGGATCAATTGCGAGCACAGTTTGACGGGGTGTTTCTCGGGCTCGGGTTGGGCGGTTGCCACTTATTAGGCCTTCCGGGTGAAGCAGCAGAAGGCGTTGAGGATGCTCTCCCGGCCATATCCTCCCTTCGTCAGTGCCATGATCTGAGCCAATTGCCTGTTGGCCGACGTATAGTGGTTATTGGCGGGGGCAACACCGCTATTGATATTGCCTGCCAATGCAAACGGCTGGGCGCAGAGGATGTCACCATTGCCTATCGTCGTGGCCCTGAACAGATGTCAGCCACCGGTCATGAACAGGCGTTTGCCCGGGACAATGGTGTTCGCATCCTCACCTGGGTTCAGCCTTCAGCCCTGCAGACAGAAGATGGCTGCATCACCGCCATCCAGCTGGAAAAAACCGTGCTGGATACCAGCGGCCAATTACAGGGCACGGGAGAGCTGACCACCTTGCCGGTAGACACACTCTACAAAGCCATTGGCCAGCATTTGCTGGTGGATGCCTTTGCCAATACCAGTGACAGCCCTGCGATAAAAGGCAACCGCATAGTAACGGACGACCACTTTCGTACGTCACTGGTTAACGTCTGGGCCGGTGGTGACTGCATTGATAAAGGTGAAGACCTGACTGTCCATGCGGTTGAGCATGGAAAACGGGCGGCCCGGGCCATTGATCAATACCTGCAACGGAGGGAAAGATAATGGCTGATTTAACCAGTAATTTCCTCGGTATTCGCTCCCCCAACCCGTTCTGGCTGGCTTCTGCGCCACCGACGGACAAAGCCTACAATGTCTATCGGGCATTTGAGGCTGGCTGGGGCGGTGCAGTCTGGAAAACCCTGGGTGAAGACCCGGCACCGGTCAATGTCTGTTCCCGTTATTCCTGCCACAGGAATACCCGTGGTGACGTGATCGGGTTTAACAATATTGAACTGATCACCGACCGCCCGCTGCAAGTGAATCTGGACGAGATACGCCAAACCAAAAAAGACTGGCCAGACCGGGCACTGCTGGTCTCGCTGATGGTACCCTGCAAAGAAGAAAGCTGGCAGGCCATCCTCAGCCAGGTAGAGGAGACCGGGTGCGATGGTGTTGAACTGAATTTCGGCTGTCCCCACGGCATGC
This sequence comes from Endozoicomonas sp. ALC013, assembly GCF_049310205.1. NCBI lineage: Bacteria > Pseudomonadati > Pseudomonadota > Gammaproteobacteria > Oceanospirillales > Endozoicomonadaceae > Endozoicomonas > Endozoicomonas sp. ALC013. The sequence continues at coordinate 6,429 of NZ_JBLYNS010000111.1, forward strand.
CGGAACGGGGAATGGGCTCAGCGGTCGGTCAGGTGCCGGACTATATTGAAATGGTTACCCGCTGGTGCAAGCAACACAGCAACCTGCCCGTTGTCGTTAAACTCACCCCCAATATCACTAATATCGTGGTGGCTGCTGAAGCGGCTCAGGCCGGTGGTGCCGATGCCGTATCGCTAATCAATACCATCAACTCCATTACCGGTATTGATCTGGACCGGATGGTGGGATACCACGCCGTCAACGATAAGTTCACCAGTGGCGGTTATTGTGGCGAAGCGGTGAAACCCATCGCCCTGAATATGGTCGGGCAGATTGCCCGCAGCCCGGACACCGCCGGACTGCCCATCTCGGCCATTGGCGGTATCAGTACCTGGCGGGACGCAGCCGAATTTATGGCGTTAGGGGCGGGCACCGTTCAGGTTTGTACCGCCGCCATGCTGAACGGTTTCAAAATTGTACAGGACATGATTGATGGCCTGTCCCGGTGGATGGACCGCAAACACTATCCGACCCTGGACAGCTTTCAAGGCGCTGCCATCCCCAATCTGACCGACTGGAAATACCTGGACCTGAATTACAAGACCATTGCCCACATTGATCAGGACAGCTGTATCCAATGCGGCCGATGCTATGCCGCCTGTGAAGATGCTGCCCACCAGGCCATCGCCATGACACCGGTAAAAAATTCAACCCGGCACCGGTATGAGGTGATCGAGGAGGCTTGCGTGGGGTGTAACCTCTGCCAGATCACCTGTCCGGTGGATAACTGTATATCCATGGTCAGGCAGCAAACCGGCAAACCTTACCTGAACTGGACGCAGCATCCGAATAACCGGGGTCAGGAAGGTAACCTATCGACGGAGCAAACCTGATTTTTCAGTGCCGGAGTATGTCATGAATTCACTGGAATATGCAGTTGTCTGTGGTGACTATGCCATGGTCAAGACCCTGCTGGACAAGGGGGCTGACCCGGATATTCCCGGAAATAACAATGAAACCCCGCTGCACCGGGCAGTTAACGCTGGTCACCATGTTATTGCCAAGACCCTGCTGACCTACGGGGCTGACCCAAACCTCAAGGACATTAGTGGAAGGACAGCCTTGCATTTTGCCGCTCTCGAAGGTCACCATGCTATGGTCGAGCCCCTGCTGGCCATTGGGGCTGACGCGGACCTCAAGGACGTCAATGGATGGACACCTTTGCAATGTGCAGCGAGTAACCGTCATCGCGATGTGTACGATAAACTGCTACCTAAAACTCATCAGCCGGATTGGAACAGCCTGCTACAGGTATTTTCCCGTTCAGGGTGGAAGGATCAAGTTGAGGCGGCACTGGCCAGGGGGGCTAACCCGAATATCCAGGACAGTGATGGTGATACACCTTTGGGAGGAGCAACTACGGCTGGCCACCATGCTATTGTTGAGACCCTGCTGGACAACGGGTCTAATCCAAATATTCCCGATAGTGGTCAATACACCCCGCTGCATCGGGCAGCGGCCATTGGTCATCATCCTATGGTCAAGACCCTGCTGGACAGAGGGGCTGACCCGAACCTAAAGGACGGGACTGGACGGAAAGCCTTGACATCTGGACTTAACAGTGATTACCCGGATGTATACAGAACCCTGTTACCTGTAACCCATCAGCCGGACTGGAACAGCCTGTTACCGAAACTTGTCTATGAAGGATGGAAAGATCAAGTTGAGGTTGCACTGGTCAACGGGGCTGACCCGAATATTCCCGATTTTTACCACAAAACCCTGCTGCACAGGGCAGCTGAGGACGGTCACCATGATATTGTCAAGACTCTGCTGGTGAACGGGGCTGACCCGAAATTCAAAGACTGGAATGGACGGACAGCCTGTCAATGTGCAATGACAGAAGCCATAAAAGAAACAATCCAGAATTTCATGGCTGAACCTCACTCTCTCCAATTCTACTGCCGGGCCAGCATCCGGGGGCGGCTGGTCAAGTGTCTGCCCGACAACGGATTACCAATGAAGGAGGCGGTCAGGTTTCTGCCGCTTAATCCTCCAACAATGCAGTATGTCGATCGCCTGCTGTCACTGTAGGGCGAGCCGGAGCTGCTCCGGGAGGCTGTCCGGATGCCCTACACGGCAACTGCTCCTGCGTTGCTCTGGCTCCTGCATCCATGCAGTCGTGCGGTTGCAATAAATTGGTCTAAAAATCCGCTTTTGTTCGGCAAATAGTCCCGCTACTTGTGCCTTAGGATATTCACCTCACAAAACCGAATTTTTACCCTTAATTTTCTGCCGTCCCCGCGACGGGGTCGCTTGGATGGGCGCTATTCTCGTGCAGCCTTCTGGGTGCATCATATCCCCGGTTTTTGTCGTTTTCCTGATGGCACCAGCAGCCAGTTTGATGTGATCAGGCAGGCCTGTGTTGTGGGTAACCCCTGCCAGTTCACCTGTCCTGTGGATAACTGTATTACCATGGTCAGACAGCAAACCGGCAAATCCTGTCTAAAATGGACGCAGCACCCGAATAGCAAGGGTCAGGAAGGTAACCTATCGACGGATCAAATCTGAATTTCTATTGAGGGAGTACGTCACATTATGAACACTCTGGCTGAAGCAGCTGCTGATGGTGACCTTGCCAAGGTCGAAACCCTTCTGGACTCAGGGGCTAATCCGAACATTCTCGGATATTTCAGTTACACCCCGCTGCACCATGCAGCTCACTTTGGTCACCATGCTATTGTCAAGATCCTGCTGGCCTATGGGGCTGACCCGAACCTCAAGCGCATGAGTGGGTTGACAGCCTTGCAATCTGCAGTTGACGCTGGTCATCTCAATGTATACAAAACCCTGTTACCTGTAACCCATCAGCTGGACTGGAACAGCCTGTTACAGAAATTTTCCCGTCATGGATGGGAGGATCAAGTTAAGATGGCACTGGCCAAAGGGGCTGACCCGAACATGCCCGGAGTTGACAACTACACTCCGCTGCACGATGCAGCTGCCAATGGTCGCCTTGCTATTGTCAAGATCCTGCTGGCCAGCGGAGCTAAGCCGAACATTCTCAGATATAGCAATGCTACCCCGTTGCACGATGCAGCTGCCGCTGGTCACCATGCTATTGTCGAGACCCTGCTGGCCTCTGGGGCTGACCCGAACCTCAAGCGCATGGGTGAGTTGACAGCCTTGCAATGCGCAGTTACTTTTGGTCGTCTTGATGTATTTAAAATCCTGTTACCCCTAACAACCCATCAGCTGGACTGGAACTGCCTGTTACTGAAATTTTCGGATCATGGATGGAAGGATCAAGTTGAGATGGCACTGGCCAAAGGGGCTGATCCGAATATTCTTGGAGGTGGCAACCACGATCTCTACACTCCGCTGCACTGGGCAGCGGCCAATGGTCACCTTGCTATTGTCGAGACCCTGCTGGCCAGCGGAGCTGACCCGAACATCCCAGGAAGACACAAGAACACCCCGCTGCACCTGGCAGTCAGTGGCTATTATTGCGATGCTCGCGATGCTATTGTTGAGACCCTTCTGGTCAACGGGGCTGACCCGAACCTCAAGGAGCAGAATGGACAGGCCGCCTGGCAATATGCAGGACCAGCTACCAAAAACCTCATCCAGAATTTCATTTCTGCCCCTCGTTTTCCGTCTCTCAAATCCCGCTGCCGGAGCAGCATCCGGGGCCGACTGATCAAACACCTGGATCGCAACAAGCGGCCAATGAAGCAGGCGGTCAATTCGCTGCCGCTGCCTTATTCGGTAACGCAGTACATCTACCTGCCGCTGTCACGGTAGAGCGAGCCGGAGCTGCCCTGGCAGGCCATAGGTGTGCCATATCTCCGATTCCTGCCGTTTTCCTGAACGCCTCCACAGCTAAAAGGCAGCGACAAAAATTCCAGTACCATGATTCATATTGTCCGGTGCTACAACTCACATCTTCGTTCTCACGGGGGCCGTAGGGCACCGAACAGAACCAGGGCATTATGTTTGTTATCCAACCGGCAACTGCCTGACCAGGGTAATGTTATCCGGCGACATGTCTGCCCCCCAGGCCATCACTTCTACGCCAGCGGCAACCGCCTTTTGCAGTTCTTCTGCATAAACCGGGTCAATCGCCTGTGCCGCCGCCACATGGTCAATACCGGTATGCTGAACGCAGAAAAACAACACGGATCGATGGCCATCAGCAACCATCTGGGTGAGTTCCCGCAGATGTTTGGTGCCCCGGCTGGTGACGGCATCCGGGAACAGGCCGAGGCCATTCCCCATTGCCAGCGTGACACTTTTGACTTCCACATAACAGTCGGGCAGGCCCTCCTGTTGCAGCAGCAGATCAATGCGGCTCTTTTCTTCACCATAACGAACTTCACGGCGGACACTCTGGTAGCCGGACAGTTCTGACACCTGGCCAGAACGCAGAAGCTCCTCAACCAGGGCATTGGCTCGTCCGGTATTCAGCCCTGCCAGAGTGAGGCGTTCTTCGCCGTTAAACGCCACCGGAATTTCCGCCTGTTCCCAGGTACAGGGGTATTTACGCCGGGGATTTCCAGAGTCGGAATACCATACCCGATACCCCGGGTAGAGGCAGTTTTTCATGGAGCCGGTATTCGGGCAATGCAGGGTAATCTGTGAGCCATCAGCCAGCTCAACATCGGCCATGAACCGTTTGTATCTTTTTAGCAGGCGGGCCTCAGACAGGCGATTGTCATATTTCATCAGGGGCGCTCATTACTTAATTTCATTAATTTACTTATTGAAATTCTAAAATAGAATCCTAAGATGCCGATTCATCATACCTGACCCTACAGGACTGACAGGCTCTCTGAATCCATTGGGCAGCAGATTCGGAGAATATTATCAGTTGACCTGAGTGCAGGTTTTGGTCAATGTCAGAAAGCGGATGACATTTTTTTATGGCGTCTTGCCATGGGTTTTGGTAGTTTCTCCGCTTCTTTAAGGAAGGCAAGAGGCAAGTGCCAGGAGTTTTTGTTCTCGCCAGGCACCCGTGGTGTTGACCTTGGCTTTCAGGGAGCCGGTTTTCCGGCAGTAACAGAGGGATCGCAGAGGCTGCTTTCAAGGCAGAACGCGAGCGCCTCTAAATGGAGAGATCCAGGATTCTTGCTCATTTGAGAGATCCCCTGGCTCATGAATAGAAGGTGGTGAGGCTGTAATCATGTCAGCACAGAAAAACGCGGATACAGGCAATCTGCTCAAATCGTATACCCCCTACCAGGAAAAGGATGGGGAAGAATACATGAACGAGCAACAGATCGCTCACTTCACCAGGATCCTGCAAGACTGGAAGCAGGAGCTGATGGAAGAAGTGGATCGTACAGTGAATCATATGCAGGATGAGGCCGCGAACTTCCCTGATCCGGCAGACCGCGCCAGTCAGGAAGAAGAGTTCAGCCTTGAACTGAGAACCCGTGACCGTGAGCGTAAGCTGATCAAGAAAATCAACGATACGCTGTCCCGGATCGAAGAAGACGATTACGGTTTCTGCGACAGCTGTGGCGTAGAAATCGGCATTCGTCGCCTGGAAGCCCGCCCCACTGCTACGTTGTGTATCGACTGTAAGACACTGGCCGAGATCAAGGAAAGACAGCTGGGTAACTGATGTACCCGGATGATGAATCAGGCTGTGGTACGTTAGTGCAATGGGCTGATTCATTGTCGACCGGTTCTTTATAGTTAAGGAACTGTCCTGAAATCACTTCGACATTTCTACAGACGCTACCCGAAAAGCCGGAACCTTTTGTGCTTTTGCGGACAGCGGGTGGCGGTCAGCAGTCAGCGACCTTTTCCCCGACTGCGTAAAATGATGAAGTTATTCCGGAACAAATCCTGACGGCACTCACTCAAGACCACTTGCCTGATTGATCATCACTTCCTATGGGCGACACACTGAGCACCCCCTCCTACGTTGGACGATTTGCGCCGTCTCCTTCTGGCCCTCTGCACTTTGGCTCTCTGGTTGCGGCACTGGCCAGTTATCTGGATGCTCAGGTCCATCAGGGAAAATGGCTCGTGCGCATGGAAGACATTGACCCGCCAAGAGAACAGCCCAAAGCGGCCGACCTGATTCTCAAGGCGCTGGACGTTTATGGCCTGCATTGGGATGACAGCGTGCTGTTTCAGAGTGATCGCAGCGAAGCCTATGACCAGGCCCTGGACACTCTGCTCCGTACCGAGAGACTTTACCCATGTACCTGCACCCGCAAAAAACTGGCCGGTTTGAACGGTGTGTACCCCGGTTACTGTCGCAATCACCGTGGAATCCCAAACCAGCCCCATAGCCTCAGGCTGTTGTGCCATGACGATATCATGCAATTTCAGGATCGTATTCAGGGCGATCAGCGGTTTGATTTAAGCGCCCTTGGTGATTTTATTCTCAAGCGCAAGGATGGGCTATACGCCTACCAACTGGCCGTTTGCGTTGATGATCACTTTCAGGGGGTTACCCATATTGTCAGGGGGGTAGACATTCTGGATTCCACCCCGAGACAGCTCTATCTGCAAAGCCAGTTACAGTATCCGCACCCGGTCTATGCCCATGTTCCGGTGATTACCCGGAACCCCGGAAATAAACTCAGCAAGCAAAACCATGCGCCCGCCATACCATTGGACAACCCCCGTCCACTGATGATCAAGGCACTGTCGGCATTTGGCCTGAAACCAGAGCCAGACCTGTTGATGAACTCTGTTGAAGAGATCCTGTCCTGGGGAATAAAAAACTGGACCATGAGCAACATGGCGGGAAAAAAAGAGATTTTACAGAACTCTCTGGACGACCGCTGACGTTTCGTGGCAATTCCAGCGAAACGGGCAGTCTGAGCCAGGAAGTCGCCATATACCCGAAAGACTGGCAACGAAACGTCAACAGCCCCAGGGCAAACCTACCGCTATCCTGTCGAACATGTTATATATGGTTGAATAAATCCTATCCAGAGGCTTTCAGCCACCTGGGAATGGGCCACAACAAAAAGATGTGTTCAAGGAGCGAATATGTCGATAGTCTTTAAAACAGCTCTGGTTGCTGCTCTTTCATTTTTCGCCGTAAGCCTGACGGCAAATACCCTGACTTTTTCCTCTTTGAGTGGTACTTCCAGCAGGTCTGCGGCAGACAACCCTGACTTCTGTGATGCCGCGAGACGAACCCGGGAACAGCTTATACGTCAAGAACCGTCTATAACGATGAAGTCCCCCATTCACACACAAGGTGTATCATCCTGCTTTACACCGGATGAAAACCTGATCTTTGTTGCCACACTGGAAGCTCAAAGGGTGCTCGGACCCAATGCCCCCTGGTATACAGAACTCAGCCAGGATGTAAAAAGCCGCGTTACCGAAGCCTGTGGCATCATGGGCTTTGAGAACAGTAAAGTCAGCCGCGCCTACGACTACTGTCTGGAAAGCCGACAGGAAGAGCTGTTGAGTCCCTACGTAGAAAAATTTGCCAAAGAGTCCAGTAAATATCTCCGTAAACGTCAGCAGGTGGCGGACAGCCTGGTGGTTCGTTGTGATGCCTCATTAAGTGTAAAACGCAGCCGTCTTCCTAAACGCATGCGTTTCCCGGTGGCATGGTACAACTCGGACAGCCAATCCGTACCCAGCTGGTTACTGGAACAAAAGCTGGATGATGACCAGTGGCTGGAACAGATAGGCAAATTAAAAATTGATAATATTATGGTCGATGTTCTGGGTAGCGATTGCCCCGGTGAAATGATTTACTGGGTCACTTACGATGCGCCTGGACTGTAAACCTGCAAAAGTCTCAGGCTCTGTTGGCACAAACCCTCTTACACCGGCAGACCTGAGACGATCACTGGTGCTCATCAAGTAAGTTGTCAGGAGCCCGAACATTGAATACATTCAGCGCCGTTACAACACCTCCGGAAATATACACCCCTGCCGATGCCCGCCTGCTTTTATGGCCGCAGATCATCCCCGAACCCACAGGCTGGCAGTTGTACTCAGAGCTGCACTCCACACTGCCCTGGCAGCAGGATCAGATAACCATTTACGGTAAAACCCTGCCGGTGCCCAGACTCCAGGTTTGGATGGGGGATCCTGATGCACACTATCAATATTCAGGTCTGGCGCTTTCTCCACAGCCATGGAGTCAGCCCGTTATCGCCATTAAACAACGGGTCGAAACAATCTGTTGCCATCACTTTAACTCGGTATTAATCAACCTTTATCGCAGTGGACAGGACAGCAATGGCTGGCACAGTGACGATGAGCCGGAATTAGGCGAAAACCCGGTGATTGCCTCATTCAATCTGGGCGCGACACGGCGATTCCGGCTGCGCCACAAATACCGAAAAGACATCCAGCCTTACACTTTTGACCTGACCTCAGGCTCCCTATTGTTAATGGCCGGAACTACCCAAAAATACTGGCAGCACTGCCTGACAAAAACAGCAAGACCAGTAGAGCCGAGGATCAACTTGACCTTTCGTCGTGTGATTACACGCTTCCCCGACGAACAATGGGCAAAAAATGGATAGAAAGGTAATCACCGGAAAAGCCAGACCTTAGCCTCAATCTTACTCCAACATTGAAAGTGAACTTATTTCCACTGCAATAATCAAAGAGCAACAGTAAAAATATTTAATAAAAAGAATTTAATTAATTGTTTCAGCTGGTTAGTTACACATTCAGTTTGCAAAAAGGTTTACCAAAATGGCTAATACGTCCCAGACTTATTTAACCGAAAACCCTCAGGATCCAAGTTTCTGGCTAATGCCTGTCACGGGCTCACCGGAGAACCCTGCGCCAGCAACTGGTACTTTTCACTCACGAGAGACCTTGATAAGTTCATTGGAACTGCAGGAATTGAAGGTTCGGGGATTTTCACAACAGGAAATTGAGGCCGCAGAGAAAACATTGCGAGAAAGAAACACCACCCCCAGCTATAACGCCATATCCCACTTTCTGTCTTCAGAGTCTGGCACTGATGCTTCCCCTCTCTATCACCAACTCAGTGAAGCCATTAAACAGACATCAGGCGTACAGGGTAAAATCCGTCTGGCGGATGAGTTGAGAAAATATTCGGATATGTTAAAAAATCAGGCCAAAAACAATCTTGACCAACACTACGCCTCCCTGTGGCCCGATAGAGATAAAATTAAAACCATCGTTGGGGGATGGCCTCCTCCGCTCGTAAAGCAAGCTGAATATATCAAAACTCACTGGCCAGAACTGGTAGTAAAAGGCGATATGGTGTTTAACTTCGGTTCGACATCAGAAGTTTGTTTCAACGACTATGGAGGCTACAGTAAGACCCCATCACCGTTAGGGTATCTGGCCTTTTTCCGGCTGATCAAAGACATCTGGTTCGACGCCTTAATGACTAAAAATCTATGCACCGTGAATAGAGTTAGCCATCTGCTTATTTCCTTTACCAAGGCGATATCCGACAATACCATAGAACGTAAAGGTGGTAGTCGAAAAGCACAATTTGACAATGTCATTCAGCGGGAGCTGGAAAAAGGCATCTCATCGACTTACGATATTGGCGCTTTTGCTTTTCTGCTGGTAACCAATCCACCGTTATGGCAGGGCCATAAGAATGAAACATTAAAATTGCTGATCAGTAGAGCTTTTAACAATAAGGAAGAACAACTGGCTCCCCTGTATTCACAGTGGCAGGATCCGGACAAGCAAGATCAGGCTTGCAAAACTGTCGAGTCCAAGGTAATCCCCAAGATCACCATTGCTTCGCTTTATCTGGACAGCATTTATGACTACCTGATGAAATATAAATTAAAGGGTTTTCTGACTAGAGGAACACTAGAAGAAATAGCCAACGGAAGATACTTCGATAGCACCACTAATCAGTTAGTAAACCCCATTAAAATGCCTGACTGGAAGACATTACCGCCTATTCCTGGAATAAAAGAAACACTGTCTCAATTTTATGCCAACCCCTGTCATCAAAAACTTTTTTTAGGAACAGAAGAATTCAAGGCATACCAGCAAGAACAAAGGCAACTGAAAGCCAGGCAACGGTTCACTGATGCCATTACAAATACCACCAGGCAGATTAAAAAAAAGAAGGCAGAGTTGATTAAGAAGCAATTCAAAGAGCAGGGATTTGCAGCCAGAAAGGATAGTCTGGGCAACATCAGCTACGGAGAGGCCTATTATAAAAAACGCAAAGAATACATTAATTACCTTAAGGTGCAAAAACTGGCCGTTGAACAACAAATTGGCGTTCCTGTTCCCTTTAAAGCAACTGCTGCACAGCTGGACCAGGTACTTGCTGCCTTTAAAAAATTACCCACTGCTGAGCAACGGTATTGGCAAATGAGCCCTGCCTACGCGCAAAGTACAGCCATTCCAGACCTATTGCGTGATTTAACACTGACTGAAGATTCAGGGCCTGAAGACATGTTGGCCCATGAGCACGAAAAGCTGCTGGAACAACAAAGCAAATTTATTACTTGCCGCTGCTCAGAGTGTACCATTTGCGAAGCGACCCGTTATCTCTGCGAATGTCGGAATGGTTTGAAGCAGAGAGTTACCAAAAGAGAGAACAAAAACAGAGAATTTATGCTGAAACAAAATATTATTAAAAACATTGGGGCCTGTTATTCAAAAAACTACTCTATAAAAGGCACCATCGTACCTGAGAAAGATAAGCAGACAGCACTGCCTGCAACACAGACACCAAACCGAAATAAGAGAAAGCACACACAACTCTCTGGTGATCGTAAGAAAGCCTCCCCTTCCGGTTCTTTCGCTAAAGTGTCTCGCTATGAGCACACGCTCAACGATGAAAGCCAGTGTAAGAAAAAACACCGTCCGGCTTGTATGATTGACAGGCTCCATCGCGAGCTAGTTAACGAAGTATTAAATAAAAAATTTATTGTCCCTGAAACAGTCAAAAAACGTCAGCGACTTTCACCAAAACCTGCCGGGCAACGAAAATACGATAGAGTGTTGAGTCAACTTTATAAACATCATAAACATGATACTGACAAACCGCTGTACAAGATGAGCACGACTGAAATCCTTGAGTGGTTTGCTAAAAACCCGAAACAGGCAGAGGCTGCCATTAACTATTTGCAGGACAAGCCACAGTTGGTCAAGTCTCTGTTTACACCAGGCACTCTGAAGTTTGCAACGCCCAAGACACTGGCGGCTATTCCATGTCAGGTGATCTACCACGATATTGAATCATTTAATAAACACCTCAATGCCCTGGCAACCAATAAGAAGAATAATTTTATTCCTCTGGATAATAAAAAAGTGAAGGGTTTTTACCTTCATAAGACATTCTGCCTTGTCTGCCGTACAAATTTTGGCCAGAGGCGGGAGCTGCAGGCTCATTTAAAAGCAACGCATCAGGCCACCATGGATAAAACGTTTGCCGATATCCGGGCAATGGGGCGTGGGTCGATAGATGAACCTGACACGCTGGATTCACCTGTCGAAAATATGGAACAAATCCCCTTCCATCAACAGTCACAGGAATTTTCAGCCCTCTTCGAGCATGAGCGTGCA